>NZ_DBMAFI010000004.1:0-133175 GCF_057864385.1 Bilophila sp.
CCCTTTCTACAGAAAGGGCCTCCCTCCCCTCCCCAATCTTCACATCTCCCCATCTTCACCGAGCACGCGCCCCCGCCTCCCGGCGAAACCGAAAAACGCGGGCAGGCGGTACGTTGTGCCATACCTGACAGGAACCGACGCACCGGAAGCCGTCCTTGAGAAAGGCATTCACCTTGCGCCACGAGTAAGTATATTGAATGAGCAGGCCGCCTTCGTGCAGCACCTCGAACATGGCCCTGATGATCTGGTTGCGGACGCGCTCGTTCAGGGAAAGAAGGGGCAGAGAGGAAACGATACAGTCCACCTGCCGATCCCTGGGGAGACAGCCCCCAAGCCAGCAGGCGTCCGCCTCAAGAACCGTCAGGTGCGGGAAACGCTCCCGCAATAGGCTTGCCATAACCGGGGACTGCTCCACCACAACCAAACGCCGGGGGGCAATGCCCGCATCAAGCAACTGCCGGGTTACGGTTCCCGTTCCCGCCCCAAGTTCAACCACCAGCCCATCACCCTTGCGGGGAACGAAGGCGGCCATGCTCCGGGCAAGGGGCATACCGCTTGGGCATACCATGCCAACACTCCGCGGCGAACGTACCCATGCCCGGACGAACGCCGAAGAGGTGTCCATCCACTGGCGAAACGACCGAAAAGCCGGAATCGGAAAAAACATGCAGCAAACCTCTCGCTGTGTCATCGCATGGTATTTATGAAACACCAGCAAGACAGGCTTCGTCCATGATTTCCGTCCGCTCTGAGCGGATCAGGGAGCCCCCCTGCGGAATGCCTTGTAGCCGAGGCCGAATTTCCGCATCCTCAAACCCATGACCCGTTCACTGATGCCGAGCGACCGCGCGGCATGCCCCATATTGCCATGATGTTGCCGAAGGGCCTCGGTAATGAGCCGCCGCTCCAACTGATCGAGCGCATCCGGCAACGTCCCCCGCAGCGAGCAAAATGCGCAGGGGGCCTGCATGGCGGGCGGAAGGAGATCCGGGCGGATCAGGCCGTCCGAGGTCAGGATGACGGCCCGCTCAATGACGTTTTCCAGCTCCCGGATGTTGCCGGGCCACGAGTGGGCCAACAGCAGCGCCTCAGCCTCAGGCGTAACCCTGAGCCCCCGTTTGCCTATCTTATGGCCATATTTCTCAAGGAAATTTTCGACGAGCAGAGGGATGTCCTCCCGCCGTTCCCGCAGGGGCGGCATTGAGACGGGAAACACGTTCAGCCGATAATACAAGTCCCTGCGGAACACCCCGTCCTTGACCATCTGCTCAAGGTTCCGGCTCGTGGCCGCCACCACGCGCACATCCACCTTATGGGTTTCCATGCCGCCGAGCCGCTCAAATTCCTGTTCCTGCAACACGCGCAGCAGCTTGACCTGCGTGGAAACGGCAAGTTCGCCGATCTCGTCAAGGAACAGCGTGCCGCCGTCCGCCGCCTCAAAACGGCCTTTCCGCATACCGACGGCCCCGGTGAAGGCGCCCTTTTCGTGCCCGAAAAGCTCGCTTTCGATAAGCCCTTCCGGAAGAGCCGCACAATTGATCTTGATGAAGGGATGCCCGGCACGCGGGCTGCCCGCATGGATGGTGTTGGCGGCAAGCTCTTTGCCCGTGCCGCTCTCGCCGAGCAGCAGAACCGTGGCGCTGGTCGGGGCTACCTGTGCAAGCTGCGTCAGGACGGCCCGCAGCCCCGGCGAACGCCCCACGAACATCTCCGGGCGGGAGCGTTCCCGCAAGACATCCAGCAGGCGACGGTTTTCCTCCAGCATCCGGTGGCGTTCCTGCCGGTTCTTCACGGCCTTGGAAATCAGCGATGCCAATACGGTCAAAAGGCGCATGTCCTCCTCAAGCGCTTCGGAGGCCGCGAACAGCCTGTCGGCGGACAGTGCGCCGATGACCCGGCCTTCCATCTTGACGGGCACGCAGATGAAGGAAACGGCCTCCTTGCGGCTGCGGCTCCCTGTCCGGTTCAGAAACAACGGCTCCACCAGCACGTTGGGGATGACCAGCGGCCTGCCGCTTTCAATGACCTTGCCTGTGATGCCCTCTCCCAGCTTGTAGCGGCCCTTGCTCTGCGCCTCCGCCGACATGCCGTAGGCGGCTTCAATGGCGATCTCGCCGTGCGCCTCGTCGAGAAGCGTGATCACGCCGCGCATCATGCCGGTATGTTCGGCCATGACCTCAAGCACGGTTTCGAGATTGCCGGACAAGTCGGAAGCGCTGTCCAAAATCTGCAAGACCTCAAACAGCAGACGGAGTTCCTTGACTTCATTACGGACTTGCACGAACCGGCTCCTTAGAGCAAATGAACTTTAACAAGTTACAATAGTAAAATTTGGCTGTGTGATAGAAAAAGGTTGATGCTTTTTCCTTGAAGCTCCAAAGGGATAACCGACAAAATGCCTTGGCCGTGGCTCCCGCCAAGGGGAAAACCGGAGAAAAAGGCTGTATTTTCACCGCACTGCGGAGATGAAAAACCACAAGCTATAACAGAGCCTAAAATGTAAGGCCCGCTCGCTTCGGCCTTAAACAACGCAAAGGCATTGTGCTTATGCCTTACAGCGGCCGCCTGCTTCCCCGCAGTCGGAAGCGCATTTTCAACGTGAAAACGCTCTAGGCCGTGCCGTCAATTAGACATAATATATTGAAATTATTTGCTGTGTCATAGAACACGGTTGATGCTTTATTTCCTTGAAATTCCAAAGAAATAACCAATAAAATCCCCCAATCACAGAGCCCACCAGCGGAAAATTTGGAGAAAAAGCATATCTTTTCAGTATATTGCTGAAACAAAACAACCATGTACTATGACAGAGCCAAATTATTCAACTACTTTTCAAGTTGCGAAAACATTATTTCAATAATTTCAAATACTTAAATATAAGACACCGACACAACCTAAGGCATTTTGCCGATTGTTCCTTGGGGACTTCAAGGAAAAAAGCATCAGCCATTTTCTGTGGCACAGCCTTTACCTCAACCTCCGGTTCGCCCAGACGAGGAACTCCACAAGGTTGAATACATGGATCCGCTTGGCGTCCTGCGAAGCAGCGGCCTGCTTGAGCCACGCCAGCGCGCCGGGTTTGTACCCGTTGCCGTCTATGAGCAGGATGATCTCGTGCTCAGGCATGGCCTGTATGCAGTTCAGATACAGGTAAGGGAATTTTTCATCCACGCTGCCCTGCGACTGCTGCCATTTGCATTCAATGCGGACGGCGAGCCCGCGGGAGGCCGAGACCGCCAGGAACTCCGTCACCCCCCGGTGCCCGTAGATGGACTGGTAAGGCACCCGCCGCACCAGCAGATCAGGAATGGGGACGCCGGGCAGCGTCCCCCCTGAGGCGAGCTTTTCGTACTCGGCAAAAGCCACTTCGCGGAAGCCGTGCGAGGCGAACGCCTGCCGCACCTGCTGTTCAAGGATATTGCCCTGCCTGTTGGCGATGGCGCCGCCCTGCTCCGATGTCATAGGAATACCGCCAGAAGTTCGCGCGCGGCCCCGCGCCGTGCGCCGTTGCAACTGATGAACCGCTGCACCGGGAACGATTCCAGCCGGGCATCGGCATAAAGCCCGCGGGTAAGCGGCACATCATGGTTGCTCAAAACCACGGGCACGCCTCGTTTTGCCGCGGAGGACGCTTCGGAGGCCAGATCCACCTGCTCCTGAACCCCGAACCCGCCGCCGGTGTAGCTGGTAAAATTCGCCGTGGCGGAAACCGGCGCATAGGGCGGGTCGCAGTATACCACATCCCCCGGACGCAGCGCGGCGAACGTAGACCGGAAGTCCTGCACGGCAAACGTCACGTCGCACCCGCGGAGCTTGTCCAGAAAGGCCGTCAATTCCCGTTCGGGGAAATATGGGGCCTTGTACTTTCCAAACGGCACGTTATAGATGCCTTTGCTGTTGTAGCGGACAAGCCCGTTATAGGAATGGCGGTTGAGGTACAGGAAAAGGGCGCTCCGTTCTTCGGCGTCCGAGGAGGCGTTGAAGGCTTCCCGCAGGCGCAGGAACGCTTCCTGCGTATTGTTGCCCGGCGTGAACAGGGCCCGCGCCTCCGCGATGAACCGTTCCCCGTCCCGCCGCAACGTCCGGTACAGCCCTATGAGATCCGCATTGAGATCGCACAGCAGGTAGGAGCTGAACCCCGCGTTCAGGAATACGGCCCCAGACCCCACAAAAGGCTCCACAAGGCGCGCCCCCGCAGGGATGCTCGGCAAAAGGCGATCCAGAAGGCGGTATTTGCCCCCTGCCCATTTAAGAAACGGCCTCGTCAAATCCATAAGGAACCCCAAAAAAAGCTGTCCGTCGCCCGCCATGACGGGCGAGAAATGACGCCGGAGGCTGATGCGCCCCCATATGGGCGGCGCGCCGCAGCGGCGGCGTATTGGCTGTGCGAAGAAAGACAGAGAAGTACAGGCTGCGGAAAAAACAAGCAAGCCTTCTCATCGGTGGTGGATATGCCGGGAACCGATCAGGCCGTGAATGATTCCTCCCGCATGAAACTTGCGGCGTCGGGAGGCTCCGGGAACCGATGCCCGTGAAAGACGCTTGCGTCCCTCCTTGTTCCAGTTGTAGCATGCCAACTCCACTCCATCCACGAGACATTCGCTCTTTTGATGATTTTCTAAAGGCTCTGTCATAGTACATGGTTGTTTTTTCAGCAATATATTGAAAATATATGCTTTTTCTCCAATCTTTCCGCTGATGGGCTCTGTGATTGGGGGATTTTCTTGGTTATTTCTTTGGAATTTCAAGGAAATAAAGCATCAACCGTTTTCCATGACACAGCCTTTCTAAAAAATTCATTTTGAATTTAAGAGAGTTGAAATACGACTTTCATTGTAGAAGCGAACGTCTCCCATCCACGCCATGCCAAGGATTCCGAATGGACATTTCACAGCGCAACCTCCTCGAACTGGCCATGAGCAGCCTCCCCACGGGGCTGTTCATCTGCGACAGGGACGGCATCATCCGGTTCATCAACGACGCCTACGCCAACTACCTGCGCATCCGCCCGGAAGAAGCCCTGGGCCGCCATATCACGGATTTCATCCCCGATTCCGGCATTCCGGCCGTCATCGCTTCCGGCGAGCCGGATCTCGGCGCGTGGCGGAGCATTCAGGGCAGCGAAAGGAAGCTCCTCGTCAACCGCATCCCGCTCCGCGATCAGGACGGGCTCGTCATCGGCGCGTTCTCCCTGACCCTGTTCGATACCCCCGAACAGATACAGGCCCTGCTCCAGCGCGTGGATTTCCTCGACAAGAAGGTGAACTCCTACGCCCGGCGCATCAAGAGCGCCCTCCGGGCAAGCCACACCATCAATTCCATCCTCGGCAACAGCCCAGCCATCACGGTATTCAAGTCGTACCTGCTGCACTACGCGCGGACGGAATCGCCCGTCCTCATCCTCGGCGCGACCGGAACCGGCAAGGAATTGGCCGCCAGCGCGATCCACATGGCAAGCAACCGGCCCGACGGCCCCTTCGTCAGCATCAACTGCGCGGCCATCCCGAAGGAACTGTTCGAGTCCGAAGTCTTCGGCTACGTGCCCGGAGCCTTCTCCGGCGCGCACAAGGACGGCAAGATCGGGCAGATCGAACTGGCCGATCAGGGTACGCTGTTCCTCGACGAAGTGGGGGATCTTCCCCTGCACGCACAGGTCAAGCTGCTCCGTGTGCTGGAAGAGAAAACCCTCTGCCGGCTCGGATCATCACAGCCCCGCGCCGTGGATTTCCGGCTTGTCGCCGCAACCAACCGCGACCTCAAGAAAATGATCGCGGCGGGGACGTTCCGCGAGGATCTGTATTACCGCATCAATCCCATGACCCTCAACCTTCCGCCCCTGAGCGAACGGGTGGAAGACATCCCGCTGATCGCGCGCGATGTCCTCAACCGCATGGGCGGCGAAGGGATCGAGTGTACGGAAGGCGCCATGAATGCGCTTATGCGCTACCGGTGGCCCGGCAACATCCGGGAACTGCGCAACGTGCTCATCCGGGCGCTGAGCCTGTGTTCGGGCAACCAGATCACCCTGACCGACCTGCCCCCGGAACTCCGCCAGCAAGCCATTGCGGAACCGGCGGGCACGGACGGGAAGCTCCAGTCCGTCGTCAAGAACAGCGAAGCGCAAACCATCCTCCTCGCCCTCGGCGATCACCACTGGAACGTCGCCAAGACAGCCCGCGCCCTCGGCATCTCCCGCGCCAGCATGTATGAAAAGATGCGCAAATTCGGCATTCGGAGGCCTCCAAGCGGCTTTTAGCCCATTTTGTGAATAAAATATTTGGTTCTGCCATGAAATATGATTGTTCATCCCCATGGCATAGGGGAAATATTACATTTTCCCAGTTTTCCTTTGATGCGCTTTGCGGTTAATACGCCTTATTCGTTACCCATTTGGAATTTTAAAGAAATCTGCTGTGTTATAGAAAATGGTCGATGCTTTTTTCCTTGAAACCCCAAAGGGATAACCGGCAAAATGCCTTAGCCGTGGATCCCGCCAAGGGGAAAACTGGAGAAAAAGGCTGTATTTTCAATGTACTGTGGAGATGAAACAACCACAAACTATAACAGAGCCTTTTGTAAAGCCCAAACGTTGGCTGTCATCAATGCATACCTCCCCGCCCAACCCCTCCGCCGATCCGCCTCCCCCTCCCACGGCGGCAGCGGGAAGTGTCCCCTTCCCAGGCGTATGCCTTTCCATGCATGTCTGGACAGACTGTCTGTTTTCCCATACGCCAGAGATGCCCCACACTGAAGGCCGGCATCTTTTCTCCCGCCGCTAACCTGTTGTATAGACAGGCGGCCATTTCCATATCCGGCTTTCCGGGACATGGCATATGAATTGCTTGTTCTTTTTATTGCAAAGCAATCAGTTATCGGAGGTTTCACATGCATAGGCTGCTTGGTGGGCTGTGTGCGGCCCTGTTGTTTCTGGCAGGCTTGCCCCAGATCGGGCACACCGCTGATCCCATCCCGTTGAAAACGGCATGGCTCGGAGAACATGAAGCCTTCGCTGCTTGGTATGCCAAGCAAAAAGGCTGGGATCTGGAGGAAGGGTTCCGTCTGGAAATGCTTTCGTACGATTCAGGAAAACAGCTTATGGCGGGCATGGGTACGGCGCACTGGGAAATCGCCGCCTGCGGGGCCATTCCCGCGCTGACCGCGTCGCTGGACAACCAAGCCGAAATCATCGCCATCGGCAATGACGAATCGCTCTCCACAGGCATCTATACACGGAAAAACAGCCCTATCCTCGGTCATACCGGCTACAACGCCCTTTACCCGGAAATGGCGGGCACCGGCGGCACGGTACGCGGGAAAACCATCCTGTGCACCACAGGCTCCGCCGCGCACTACACGGTGCACAAATGGCTGAAAGCCCTCAGCCTGACGGAAGAGGACGTTGCCATCAAGGACATGCCACCCCAAGACGCCTTGAAATCGTTCCTGAACGGCGAGGGCGACGCTGTGGCTCTGTGGTCGCCGTATACCCTTGAAGCCGAACAGCACGGGCTCGCGCCGATCACCCTGTCCAGCCAGTGCGACGCCAGCCAGCCGACGCTGCTCCTCGCCAACAAAGCGTTCGCCAAGGAGCACCCCGATCTCGTTGCCGCCTTCCTCAAGATGTATTTCCGCGGCATCACGGCCCTTCAGGAAACGCCGCGCGAACAGCTCATACAAGACTACCGGGCGTTCTATCATGCATGGACGGGCCGGAACCTGCCCCCGCAGGCTACCGCGTGGGAACTGGCGAAACACCCCGTCTACAGCTTGGAAGGGCAGCTCATGCTCTTTGATCCCGCCCAGAAGAAGCTGCACACATGGCTTCAGGAGCTGGCCTCCTTCGTTGGGGGCAAGAACCGGCTCAATGACGTTACAGACATCTATTTGAAAAAGCTTGCACAATAATATAGTTCCAAGCATTCCGTGCGCGAACGCCAGCCGCCCTGAAAAGACGGCTGGCGTTTTTCTTTACACAGTATGTCTGGATATACAGACATACAAGCGTGCATGTCCAAAAATAAAGACACTTCTGCGCGGCACTTATCACTGAACCCCTTGGGGATTCCGTTTATAACCACCGTATATTCCAGTTGATCCACAAAATTCGTACTTAAAATCACAATCTGGCATGCCCATTGCTATAAAAAGAACAAAGTCAACTGGTACTTTTTAGGATTTCCCATCAACCGGCATACTCAGCGGAGATACCACATGAGTCGCTTGGACAACTGCCTTACTGCCATTGTCGGCGATAGAGTGCCTCTGGAAACCGCGCGGAAGACCTTTTTCTTCCTAGTGGGCATCATCGTCATGTTGATCGTCATTGCACTGCCTACCCCGGAGCCTTTCTATAAAGGAACAGAAGCCATCCCGCTCACGCAAAGCGCCAAATGCGTTATGGGGGCGCTCTGTTTTGCGGTCATCATGTGGATGACGGAAGCCATCCCCTTCCCCGCGACGTCGCTCTCCCTGATCGTGCTCCTGCACGTCATGAACATCGACAAGTTCAGCAACCTTGTGAAGCTTGGCCTCGGCAACTCATCCATCATGTTCCTCATGGGCGCTATGGGGCTCTCCGCAGCCATGACGGAATCCGGGCTTGCCCGCCGCTTCATGTTGTGGATGCTCACCAAGGTAGGCCGGCGTACTGACCGCATCGTGCTCGCCTTCATTACGGTCGGGGCACTTACGTCCATGTGGGTCACGGACATGGCCGTCGCCGCCATGCTGCTCCCGCTCGGCATGAGCATCCTTCAGGGCAGCGGCTGCAAGCCCTTGGAGAGCAATTTCGGACGTGCCCTCATGATCGGCATCGTCTGGGGCTCCCTCATCGGCGGCACGGCGACCCCCGCCGGCTGCGGCGCAAACGTCCTTGCCATGCAATACGTCCGCGACATCGCACAGCTTGACGTCTCCTTTGCGCAGTGGATGGCTGTCGGCGTTCCCGGTGCGCTGCTCATGATCCCCCTCGGCTGGTTCTGCCTCATGAAGCTTTTCAAGCCTGAGTTTAAGGAAATCCCCATCACCCTCGACAGCATCAAGGCCGAGCTCGCAGCCCTCGGCGGCCTGAAGGTCAAGGAAATCCGCACCCTCGTCGTCTTCGTAACGATGGTCTTCCTGTGGCTCGGCGGCTCAAACCTTGAACCGTATATCGGCTTCAAGGCCCCCGAAGCTTTCGTCGCCCTATTCGGCTTCGTCCTCCTGTTCCTCCCCGGCCTGCGCGTTTTTGACGACTGGAAGGAAGCCTCTCGCAGCATCGACTGGGGCGGGCTCATCCTCATCGCGGGCGGCATTTCGGCAGGCATGCTCCTTGCCAGCACCGGGGCGGCCCGTTGGATCGCTTGGGGAACGCTTTCCGGCGTCGGCGAACTGCACCCCGTCCTGCGCGTCCTTGCCGTCATCACGATGGTTGAACTGCTCAAGATCTTCTTCTCTTCCAACAGCGTCACCGGCGCCGTGGTCATGCCCCTCATCATCGCCCTCGGCCTCGACATCGGCATGAACCCGTGGGTGCTCGCCGGCCCCGCAGGCATCGCCACCAGCATGGCCTTCATCATGGTCACGTCCAGCCCTACCAACGTCATTCCCTACTCTTCCGGCTACTTCCGCATATCGGATTTCGCCAAGTCGGGCGTCTTCATGACCATCATAGCCATCCTGTGCGTTACGTTCTCGGTGGCGGTATTCGGCAAGTTTGCCGGGATGGACATCTGGCATTAACATAGGACAATTACAGGCAAACCTTACTCGTCATCATTGCAACTCCACCATAAAGCCGACCAACACACAACGGAGGATTTCATGAAGACCGTCAGCGAACAGATGGAACTGGCCCGCAAGGCGCAAGCAATCGTCAACGACTACACGCAGGAACAGATCGACGAGATATGCCTCGCCATCGGCTGGGAAGTCTACGAAGACGAAAACATCGCCAAGCTCGCCAAGATGGCTGTGGAAGAAACCGGCTACGGCAACGTCCAGAGCAAGATCATCAAGCACAAGCGCAAGGTCGGCGGCGTGCTGCACGACATCAGGGGCGCCAAGAGCGTGGGCCTCATCGAACGCAATGAAGAGACCGGCATCTCCAAATATGCCAAGCCCGTGGGCGTGGTCTGCGCCATCCTCCCGGCGACGAACCCCACCGCCACATGCGGCGGCAAGGCCGTAGGCATCCTCAAGGGCCGCAACGCCGTCATCTTCAAGCCCAGCTCCCGCGCGCTGAAAAGCACCACCGAGGCCATCAACATGATGCGCGCCGGCCTGCGCAAGGTCGGGGCCCCCGAAGACCTCATTCAGGTGCTTGAAGATCCGAGCCGCGAAGCCATCACCGAGCTCATGAAGGTTTCCGATCTCATCGTCGCCACCGGCAGCGGTCAGGTCGTGCGGGCCGCCTACTCCAGCGGCACCCCGGCCTACGGCGTCGGGCAGGGCAACGCCTGCGCCATCGTAGCCGAAGACGCCGACGTCGCCGAAGCCGCCAAGATGATCTGCGGCAGCAAGCTGTTCGACTACGCCACATCCTGCTCGTCCGAAAACGCGGTTATCCCGGTTGAAGCCGTCTACGGCCAGTTCATGGCCGAAATGAAGAAAAACGGCTGCCACCTCGTCACCGGCGAAGACCGCGAAAAGCTGAAGAACCATATGTGGAAGCTCAACGCCAAGGGCAAAATCGCGCTCAACCCCGACATCATCGCGAAGTCGGCGCAGGTCATCGCGGACGGCGCGGGCATCAGCATCCCCGAAGGCACGGACATCCTCCTTGTCGAAGGCATGGAACCCATCCCCGACGACAAGTTCCACGACGAGAAGATCTCCCCCGTCCTCACCGTCTACAAGGCCAAGGACTTCAAGGACGCCTACCGCATCCTCGTCGAGCTGACCAACCTCGTCGGGCGCGGCCACTCCTGCGGCATCCATACCTACAAGCGTGAGTACATCGAGTACCTCGGCGAACATATGAAGTCCTCCCGCATCACCGTGCGCCAGTCCATGAGCGCGGGCAACGGCGGGCACCCCTTCAACCGGATGCCCTCCACCGCCACCCTCGGCTGCGGCACATGGGGCGGCAACAGCACCACGGAAAACGTCCATTGGCGCCACTTCATCAACGTCACGTGGGTCAACGAGCCCGTAGCCCCGTGGGCCTTCACCGACGAAGAGATGTGGGGCGATTTCTGGAAGAAGTACGGCAAATAAGAAGATGAACGGGATATGAAGGCTGGGGAAGGGGAGAAGGAACCCTTCTGAAGAAGGGCTTCCTTCTCCCCTTCCCCAGACCCCATCCCCTCATCCTCCCAAGACTTTTGCCTTTATCGAATCCCTGCCCGCAGGTTTTCCAAACGGCAAAAAAAGAAAAAGGCGCGCAGCGGCTTTTTCCCAAAGACACAACAAACACAAAGAGAAACGCCTGACTCCCTCAACAGCCCGCACCTCCGGCGACAGGAGCGCCGCGGCAACGCAGGGGTCCGGGGGGCATCATGCCCCCCGGCGGGGGTCAAGGGGGCAGGGCCCCTTGCCGCCGGAGGCGTCTCTTCCAAAAGGAACTGCCATGAAGCTGTTTGAATATCAGGCGAAGGAAGCCTTCCGCGAAAAAGGCCTGCCGACCCCGAAGGGCGTACTGGTACGCGGTATGGACGAACTGGACGGCGCGTTTGCGGAAATCGGGTTCCCCTGCGTGCTCAAGTCGCAGGTGCTGCGCGGCGGGCGCGGCAAGGCCGGGCTCATCAAGGTCGTGAAGGACGCCGAAAGCGCCAAGGCCACCGCCAAGGCCCTGTTTGAATCCGAATACAATGTCCGTATGCTCCTTGTTGAAGAGGCCGTGGACATCGACCGCGAAATCTACCTCTCCATCACCGTGGACCCGGTGGAATCCAAAATCATGCTCATCGGCTGCGCCGAAGGCGGCGTGGAAATCGAAAAGCTCGCCGCCACCGCCCCCGAAAAGATCGTCACCGTGCGCGTGGACATCTCCGAAGGGCTCGGCGGCTACCACGTCAACAACCTCATCTACGGCATGGGGCTGTCCGGGGATCTCGGCAAGCAGGTCGGCGCGGTCGTGCGCGGCCTCTACAAGACCTTCCGCGCCTATGACGCACAGCTCGCCGAAATCAACCCGCTGTTCATCACCAAGGACGGCAAGGCCATCGCGGGCGACGGCAAGCTCATCATCGACGACAACTCCGTGTGGCGCCAGCCCAACTACCCGCTTACCCGCGACTATTTTGACTCCGAAGTCGAATTTGAAGCCGCGCAGGAAGGCATCCCCTACCTCCAGTTCAACGGCGACATCGCCCTGATGTGCGCGGGCGCGGGCCTGACCACCACCGTATTCGATCTTATCAACGACGCGGGCGGGCACCCGGCGACCTATGTGGAATTCGGCGGGGCCAACTACACCAAGGCCGTCCGCACTATGGAACTCTGCCTCAAGACTCCGAGCAAGGTCATCCTCGTGGTCACCTTCGGAACCATCGCCCGCGCGGACGTCATGGCGCAGGGCCTCGTGGAAGCCATCAAAGCCCACCAGCCCAAGCAGCCCATCGTTACCTGCATCCGCGGCACCAATGAAGAGGAAGCCTTTGCCATCCTGCGCGACGCCGGGCTGGAACCCCTGACCAACACTGAAGAAGCCGTGCAGCGGGCTGTGGACATCGCTGCCGGGAGGGCATAATGAGCATTTTCATCCATAAGGATTCACGCGTGGTTGTGCAGGGCGTCACCGGCAAGGAAGGCGCTTTCTGGACGAAACACATGAAAGACATGGGCACGCAGGTCGTTTTCGGCGTCACCCCCGGCAAGGAAGGGCAGGACGTGGACGGCATCCCGGTGTACCACTCCGTCCGCCGCGGCATGAAGGATCACCCCGCCGACGTCGCCATGCTGTTCGTGCCCCCCAAGTTCACCAAGGACGCCGTGTTTGAGGCCCTCGACGCGGGCATCAAAAAGATCTGCACCATCGCGGACGGCATCCCGCTGCACGAAGCCGTCCAGATCCGCCGGGCCGCGCTTTCCTGCGGCGCGATGGTCGTGGGCGGCAACACGTCGGGCATCATCTCCGTGGGCGAAGCCATGCTCGGCACCATCCCCTACTGGATCGACCGCGTATACAAGAAGGGCCACGTCGGGGTCATGACCCGCAGCGGCTCCCTGACCAACGAAGTCACCGCCGAAATCGTCAAGGGCGGGTTCGGCGTCACGACCCTGATCGGCGTGGGCGGCGACCCGGTCCCCGGAACCCGTTTCGCGGAACTCCTCCCGCTGTATGAAGCCGACCCGGACACCCACGCCGTCGTCATCATCGGCGAACTCGGCGGCACGATGGAAGAGGAAGTGGCCGAAGCCATGCAAGCCAAGGCCTTTACAAAGCCGCTCGTGGCCTTCATGGGCGGGCGTACGGCCCCCGAAGGCAAGCGCATGGGGCACGCCGGAGCCATCGTCACCGGCGGGCGCGGCACCGTGAAGGGCAAGACTGAAGCCATCGTCAAGGCGGGCGGCAAGGTCGCCAAGCGTCCGAGCGAGGTGGGCGCGCTGCTCAAGGAATTCCTCGGATAACCCTGTGGAGCGCCCCGTAAAAGGGGCGTTCCTTTTTCGGTTAGCTGTGTTATAGAAAATGGTTGATACTTTTTTCCTTGAAGTTCCACAGGAATAACCGACAAAATGCCTTAGCCCTGTATTCCGCCAAGAGGAAAACCGAAAAAAAGGCTGTATTTTCACAGCACTGTGGAGATGAAACAACTACAAACTATAACAGAGCCTTTCGGTTAACCAATCAAGGCCACCCGCATAACGGGTGGTTTCCTGTTTCGCTCACTTCGTATTCTCAACAGGCTGAAGCTCACAATAAAAGGCGCCGTCCTCACGGGCGGAGCCTTTTTCATGGATAACCGTCAGGAAAATCAGCGTGAACTTGCTTTGGGAAGCAAGGCTTCCATATGCGGATCGGACGGGATGGCGGAAGTGAGGCGCACTTCCTGCGCCTGCATGGAAAGGCCCCATTCCCACGCAAAGGGCATACCCAGCTCAGGCAGGGCCATGATGTCGATGCTCATGACGCTGCGCCCGTCCTTGTCGGCCCGCGACCAGATGAGACCGGGGGCCTGCGCGTTGACCTCCCCCGCGAACGCCGCGCCGGGGCCGCCGCCAAGCAAAAGATGGTAACGCTGTTCCAACGCTTCGCGGACGGCGAACTCCCCTTCAAATCCCCACGGGCTGATCCCGATGCGGATCGCGGCGTCGGAAGCGGCATCAGCCGCGGCAAGCACCGACGCGAGGAGCTTCGGCGTGGGCGTCTCCGTTTCAGCCGTCCCCCCTGCGGAAAGCGGCGGGAACAGGATCACCGCCACGGGCACCCCGCCGACATGGAACCGCTTCGTTATGGGCCTGCCGCCCACTTCGACGAAATTCCGGGGACGCGCCGCACCGAACCATGCGGCGGAGGCGGCGGACAACATGCCGCAGTCGACATGCAGGGCATCGTACACGGCGCGCACGATTTCCGGTGAGGCATCGCCCGTTTTCGCGGGATCGGGGAGTTCTGTATCAGGGGAAAATTCGTCCGCCCCCACCAGCGTCAGGGTGGGCACGGGTTCGCGCCGAAAGCGTTCGAGAACGGTGGCCCGCCGGGCCACGCCGCCTACCAGCGTGTGCCCTCAGGAGGGGCAGGGATGGAGCGCGCCGTGGGAATCGGCGGCATACAGGATACGCAGGATCGGCTGCGCCGTGGCGGAAACGGAAAACTCAGGGGCCGCCCGGAGCCCTTCACCCTCGTAGAAAAGCTCGGAGGCCGCCGCCGTCCCGATAAAAAAGGACAGCAAAAGGCATAAAACAAGAAAGCCGGGGGAGGCTGGCCCCCCCGGACATCTGCGGGATGTTTTCACGCCGTCCGTATGCACAGGGACGAATTCCCGCATCCCAACTTACGCGTTGAGATATTCTTTGAGTTCTTTCCCGGCGCGGAAGAAGGGGAGGCGCTTGGGCTCCACGGCAACCTTTTCACCGGTACGCGGGTTGCGGCCAGCATAACTGCCGTATTCCTTCACCTTGAAACTGCCGAAACCGCGGATTTCCACACGGCCGCCTTCAAGGAGGGATTCCTTCATGCTGTCCACAAACGTGTTGACCACAAGGGTCGCCTCATCCAGAGAAATGTTGGCCTGATCAGCCAAGGCTTTGACCAGCTCGCTTTTGTTCATGACAACTCCGTGAAAAGTGCAGTATTGCTGCAATATACATAAGCCCAACGGCATGGGCAAGAGGATTTCTAACAGAAAATCACTTTTACTCTCACCATGTTGTGAATCTCACAACAGCGGCCCTTCCCATCCGGGCGTATGCCGCCCCTTCTCCCGCAAGGCTTTTAGAACGGTTTTCGCCGGTTACGGGGCAATGCCCGCCCTGTTCCACTATGCAGCCATCAATATTCAAAAATGGCAAACAGTTCGCGGGCTGAGAGGAATCGGGAGCCGGAAGGGGGGGCACATGGCAGGAATTCTCTACGGCATAGTGGAAGGCGGCATGACGCCATGCTGAAAAAAGCCTTGTATTGGTTGCCAGTACCGTTATTTCGGGCAACGCCCCAACAGGGTTCCCTTTCCCAATGCATCCACTCCCAATGCGTCCACAGCGAAAACCGTATCCTTCCCAAGAAGGCCCCGTCGCAAAGTCTTTATTTTCACTGTATTGTGGAGATAAAGCAACCACATATATGATAGCCCCAAATAAAAGGGTAGCCACTTAGTATAACATGAAATCAAAGAAGAACCATAAACGGGGCTCCACACAAACGCCTTTAAGGAGGGGGAGCGTTCCGGCAGAATAGGGATGGGGGGAGGATGCCTTTCCTATAGAAAAGGCATCCTCCCCCCCATCATAGCCTTACATCACTTCCTGCGGATGCCGCACACAGAGCGGTTTTCTCAGGCCCGCCGGAAGCTGTCAGTGCTGCTGCTTGGTCGTATGCTGCCACAAGAGGTAATCACGGAGCAGCTTGTCGATGCGGCCGTCAAGCACGGCGTCGGTGTCACCTATTTCGCAATTGCTGCGGTGATCCTTCACCAAGCGGTACGGCTGCAACGTGTACGTGCGGATCTGGCTGCCGAAGCTGATGGCATTTTTGCCCGCATACTCGGCCTGACGCGCGGCATCGCGCTTGCTCAGCTCCAAATCGTAGAGGCGCCCGCGCAGGATGCGCATGGCGGAATCCTTGTTGTGATGCTGCGAACGCTCATTCTGGCACTGGACGGAAATGCCCGTGGGGATATGCGTGATGCGCACGGCGGAATACGTCGTGTTCACGCCCTGCCCGCCGGGGCCGCTGGCGCAGAAAATATCCACGCGCAGATCCGATTCCTTGATCTCGATCTCGATGTCGTCGCCCGCATCGGGGATCACATCCACCGAGGCAAAGGAAGTATGGCGGCGTCCCGAAGAGTCGAAGGGCGAAATGCGGATAAGGCGGTGGATGCCGCGCTCGCCTTTGAGGAAACCATAGACGTTCTCGCCGGAAATGCGCAGGCTCACACTCTTGATCCCGGCCTCGTCGCCGGGCAGGAAGTCCAGTTCCTCCACGGAAAAGCCGTGCGAATCAGCCCAACGCAGGTACATGCGCTGGAGCATCTGCGCCCAGTCCTGCGCCTCGGTGCCGCCCGCGCCGGGGTGGATTTCAAGAATGGCGTCGGCGTGATCCTCTTCGGAAGAAAGGAGCAGGTTGGTTTCCGTTTCCTCAAGAAGTTCGGTGAGGCGCTCAATTTCGGCGCTCAACGACTCCAGCGCTTCGGCGGCATCGTCGCCTTCCTTGACTTCCGCGCCGCCGGAAAGCTCTTGTGCCATTTCCTGCCAATCCAGCATGGAGGTATGGCAGTTCCTGAGCGCATCAAGGCGGCCCAGCTCCGTTTCCAGACGGCTCTTCTCGCGCAGCACCGGGGTCAGCTTTTCCGGGGCGTTCCACGCGTCGGGCGCGGAAAGCTCCTTCTCTATTTCAGCGAGGCGTGCGGACAGGGAAGGCTGGTCAAAGACGCCCCCAGAGCGTCTCGAACTGCGAGGACAACGCCGCGATGCGGCTTTTCAAATCAGCAAGCTGAAGCATTGGAAATCCTTGTCGTTCGGTTAGATGTGACGCCGGAACCGCAAAAGGGCCGGCGCGAAACATATGAGGAAAAGGGCAAGCCCGGCCCACGGCAGCCACGGTTCCAAAGTGAAAAAGACGGATGTTTCCGTCAGCGGGACGACCGGATGGGACAGGCTCTCGGCCTTGAACAGGCCGCTGCGGGCTACAACGGTTCCGGCCGGATCCACGAAGGCGGAAATGCCGGTGTTTGTGGAACGGGCCAGCCAGCGGCGCTGCTCCACAGCCCGCAGGATGCCAAGGGAAAGATGCTGCTCTGGAGCGGAAGACCGCCCGAACCACGCATCGTTGCTGATGTTCACCAGCAGCGTAGCGCCTTGGGCAACCTGCTTGCGGGCCAGTTCGGGAAAGATGGATTCATAACAAATGAGCACGCCCAGAACAAGCGGCCCCCGATCCGGCGAAAGCTGCGGCATGGCGGGCAAGGCCAGCGGCCCGGTGGACTCGCCGGGCAAAAATTCGCCCACCCCCTGCAACAAGGGCCGCAGGAACGGCAAATCAAGGAACGGCGGCACGTATTCCCCGAAGGGCACGAGATGTTCCTTGTCGTACCATCCTTCGCCCACCCCGTTTGAGGCTATAAGGTAAGCACGGTTGAAGGCGTCGACAACCCCGTCCCCGCGATTGCGGAACCCCGGCGCGCCGAACAGCAGGGCCACGCCGCGATCCCTTGCAAAGGCGCGGATCGCCGCCGGAAGTTCCGGGGCGCTCTGGTAATCGAAGGGCATGGCCGTTTCAGGCCAGATCAACAGCGCGGGGCGCTCCGGTTCCGGCACGGACAGGGATGCCGCGCTCAGGGAAAGATACCGCTTGACCGTGAGCCGCTGCATGGTTGGTTCCCACTTCACGTTCTGATCAAGGTTGCCCTGCTCCAGGGATACCCATAGCCCTTGCCGGCCTGAAGGCGCGGAAACGAGGGAAAAGACGCCGAAGGCAACGATCAGGGACATGCCCGCGAGGGAACCCCCAAGGGCCGGAAGCCAATGCCTCCGAAGCGCATGGGGATGCCGCGCGCGGAGAACCCCCTCCGCGCACAGGCAGGACAAGCCCGCCAGCAGGCCGCCGAGCCCATACGCGCCGATCACCGAGGCCAACTGGATGACGGGCGTCCACGGCGTGAAGGCCGAGGCCAGCGTAATCCACGGGAAACCGGTGAAGAACCAGCCCCGGAAACATTCCATAAGATACCAGCCGAGCCCAAGCGCCACGCCCTTCCTCCACGCCGGTTCCCCCCTCAGGGCATGGGCAAGCGCGGCGAACAGGCCCCCGTACAAGCCGATGTACGCGCCCATGAGCAGCGGGCAGGGCGCGGCGAGCGCCCACGGCAGGCCGCCGAAATCGTGGACGGGGATGGCCAGCCAGTAGAGACAGGCCGAAGCCCCCGCCAGGCCGCAGAGCCAGCCGAGCCGGAAAGCGCGTTTCCAGCTTGTGGAACCTGTCCCAAGCAGGAACAGGGAGGCCGGATACAGGAGCGCCGCAGCCGGAAAAGACGCCACGGGGTTGGGCATGCCGATCCAAAGCCCCGCCGCGCCGCAAAAAATCCACCAGAGCATATTCATGGGGAAAACAAGCCGAAAGCGCCTTCAAAAGTCAAGCGAAAAGACGAAAGGGGATTCCCCAAAAGGCTGCCGTGTTACGATACGTCAAAAGGTGTAACCGCAAAAATGTTCCCAACCGCCTGTGAAAACATTCCTTAATAAACTGTTTAACCAACCAGTTGCGTCATTTCTTCCTTGACGCCCCATTGCTTTTGATCCATGAAAATAAATCGGATGGAGGGGGGATTTTTTCATGTCCGAACCGCTTTTGACGATTGCGCGGCTGACTTTTCCCTTCCCGGCATCCGCTCTTTTCGGGCCCGACCGCGCCCGGGACGCGAATCCCGCCGGCCGATCCCGTTTTTGTACGGTCCTGAGCGCTCAGGAAACCAAAGGCCCCCGAAGGGGGGCCGCGTTCGGGTCAACCCCGCAAGTCAAGTGAGGCGTCCATGTTGCAATTGCTCCTCTTCGGCTGCATCGTTTTTCCGCTGATCGCGGCTGTCGCTGTAGCCCTGGACAAAGAAGGAACCCTGCGCCGCCGCATCGTCTACGCCGGCACCGGGATCACAGCTCTGTCCGCACTGGGCCTAGCCCTGTACGGCAGCTTCGTGCTGCCCATATCGCCGGACAGTTCCCTCCAGCCCCTGATGACCGTGCTCGATCTCGCCTTGCTCGTGTTCATCTTGTATGTGGCCGTAAATATACGCCACAGGCTGTCCATGGGCCTTGCGCTCGGCCAACTGGCCGGCATGGTCTACCTCGACTTCTTCATGTTGGAAGGCCATCAGGCCACGGCATTCCTTGCGGATCCGCTGGCGCTCGTCATGGTGCTCGTCATCTCCCTCGTCGGCGGGATCGTGTGCATCTTCGGCCTCGGCTACATGCAGGAACATGAGGATCATCTCCGCCTCGCCAAATCCAGGCAGTCCCGCTTTTTCTTCTTCCTGCTGCTGTTCCTTGGCGCGATGAACGGCCTCGTCCTCTGCGACAGCCTCCCGTGGGTGTTCTTCTTCTGGGAAATCACCACGCTGTGCTCCTTCTTCCTCATCAGCCATGACGGCACCCGCGAAGCCAAGCGCAACGCGACCCGCGCCCTGTGGATGAACATGGTGGGCGGCATCGGCTTCCTCGCCGCCATGCTGTTCATGCAGAAGGCCATCGGCACCCTGTCCATCCAGGCCATGCTGGCCCAGTCCGTGGTCATGCACTCCACGGCCGCCATGCTGCCCGTCGCCTTCCTCTGTTTCGCCGCGTTCACCAAGTCCGCGCAGCTTCCTTTCCAGAGCTGGCTGTGCGGCGCCATGGTCGCCCCCACGCCCGTTTCCGCCCTGCTCCACTCCTCCACGATGGTCAAAGCCGGCGTCTACCTCGTGCTGCGCCTCTCCCCGGCCTTTGCGGGAACCATGCTCGCGGGCGTCGTTTCCCTGACCGGCGCCTTCACCTTCGTGGCCGCTTCCGCCCTTGCCTGCGGCCAGAGCAACGGCAAGAAGATCCTCGCCTACTCCACCATCGCCAACCTCGGCCTCATCATCGCGTGCGCGGGCATGGCGACCCCGGCGGCCATCACCGCCGCCATCCTGCTCATCATCTTCCACGCGGTTTCCAAGGGCCTCCTTTTCCTCTGCGTGGGCACCATCGAACAGCACATCGGCTCGCGTGACATCGAATCCATGCGCGGCCTGTACAAGATCATGCCCCGCGTGGCGGTCATCACCCTGTTCGGCATCGTGACCATGATGCTGCCGCCCTTCGGCGCGCTGCTCGCCAAGTGGATCGCCATCGAAGCGTCCGCCTCGGCCCCGGCCTTCATGCCCGTGCTCGTGGTGCTCATCGCCTTCGGCAGCGCCCTCACCGTGCTGTTCTGGGCCCGCTGGGCCGGCCTGCTGCTCGGCAGCGACCCGCTGAGCGAAAAGCGCCCCGTCCCCGAACACCTCGACGGCTCCATGAGCTTCGCCCTGCGCACGCTCCTCTACGGCGCCATCCTCCTTTCCCTCTTCGTGCCGTGGATCTTCGGCGGCATCGAACAGAGCATCGCCTCGCTGTTCGGGATTGAAGGCATGTTCGCCTCCGACTGGGGCATCCTGACCAACGG
The DNA here is from genome assembly GCF_057864385.1 of Bilophila sp. NCBI lineage: Bacteria > Pseudomonadati > Thermodesulfobacteriota > Desulfovibrionia > Desulfovibrionales > Desulfovibrionaceae > Bilophila > Bilophila sp. The sequence continues at coordinate 20,753 of NZ_DBMAFI010000004.1, forward strand.
CAGGGGGCTGTTCGCCGTCTACCCCATGTTCTTCCTGCTCGCGATCGGCATGTGGTACGCCCTGCGCCAGTCCAGAAAGGCCGAACGCGGCCCCCGCGCCCTGCCCTACCTTTCCGGCATCCAGTATGTGCAGGACGGCAAGGTGGGCTTCAACGGCCCCCTGAACACCCTCGTGGAACCCAAGTCGTCCAACTATTACATGGAAGCCTGGTTCGGTGAACAGACGCTCACCGGCAGGATCAACACCATCGCCATTGTCCTCATGGTGGTCATGTTGGGAGGTCTGCTCTAATGCTGAAGCTCATTTTCGCCCTTATCGCAGTCGCTGTAGCCGTTCCCGCGGGCGGACTTCTCGCCGGGGTGGACAGACGCCTGACGGCCCGTCTCCAGTCCAGGCAGGGGCCGCCGCTGCTCCAGCCCTTCTACGATGTCCTGAAGCTCCTTGGGAAAGCCCCGTGCGTAACCAACCCGTGGCTCATCTTCTCGTCCTACGTCTGCCTCATGGCTTCGGCCATCGCGCTGCTCATGTTCTTCATGCAGGGCGACATGCTGCTGCTGTTCTTCGTCATGACGGTCGGCGCGGTGTTCAAGGTGGCCGGCGCGCTTTCCGCCGACTCGCCCTACAGCAACGTGGGCGCGCAGCGCGAACTGCTCCAGATGCTCGCCTATGAGCCGCTGGTCATCCTCACCTTCGTGGGCATGTCCGCCGCCACCGGCAGCTTCATGATCTCCGACATCTACGCGCTTGACGTGCCGCTGCTGCCGCATCTGCCGTTCCTGTTCATCGCGCTCGGCTATGCGCTGACCATCAAGCTCGCCAAGTCGCCCTTCGACATCGCCTCCTGCCACCACGGGCATCAGGAAATCGTGCGCGGCGTGCTGACCGACTATTCCGGCCCCCAGCTCGCGCTGCTTGAAATCTCCCACTGGCTCGACGTCATCCTGCTGCTCGGCCTGTGCTCCCTGTTCTGGCACACGAGCATCACGGGCATGGCCGTCCTGCTCGTGCTGACCTACGCGCTTGAAATCGTCGTCGACAACGTCTGTGCGCGCATGACGTGGCGCTGGATGCTCAAGCATGCCTTCGGCATCACGCTGGGCCTGGCCATCTTCAACATCCTCTGGCTCTACGTCCGCTAGAACCGAAGCCCAGACTATCGGGGGTACCCCATGAATTTTTCGGCATTGCATGAAAAACTGAACCAATACATCAATAAGGGACGCCTGAAGTCCCCTTGGGTCGTCCATTACGACTGCGGTTCCTGCAACGGCTGCGACATTGAAGTGCTGGCCTGCCTCACGCCCGTCTTCGACGTCGAACGCTTCGGCATCGTGAACATCGGCGATCCCAAGCACGCCGACGTGCTGCTCGTCACCGGAACCGTGAACCAGCGCAACAAGGACGTCCTCAAAAACATCTACGATCAGATGCCGGAGCCCAAGGCCGTCATCGCCATCGGCGCCTGCGCCTGCACGGGCGGCGTGTTTCAGGACTGCTACAACGTCGTGGGCGGCGTGGATCATGTGATCCCCGTGGATGTCTACGTGCCCGGCTGCGCGGCCAAGCCCGAAGCCATCATCGACGGCGTCGTGCTCGCGCTTGAAGTGGTCAAGGGCAAGCTCGGCCTGCGGGACATGCCCCAGACGACCATTTTTGAATAAATCGACGACGCGCGGCCCCGTGCCGCGCTCTGGAGGAACATATGCCCCCATCAGTTGCTCGCCTCGAAGCCGAGCCGATCACGCTTGAAACGGTCCGCGCCGTGGCCAAGGCCAATTTCGACGCCGGGTACCGTTTCGTGACCCTGTCCGTACACAACCTCGGCGACGGCAATCTCGATATCATCTACCACTACGACAAAAACCTGAACATGCGCAGCTACCGCCTCACCGTCCCGCTGGGGCAGGCGGTGCCGAGCATTTCGGACATCTATTTCTGCGCCCTGCTCGTGGAAAACGAAAGCCGCGACCAGTACGGCATCACATGGGACGGGCTGATCCTTGACTTCCAAGGCAGCCTCTATCTGGAAAAGGACACGCCGCCGCCGCTTCTCCGCGGCCCTTCCTGCACCCTTTCCACCGTCACCAAAAAGTAGGGAGCGCGTCATGTCCCGTACGATCATTCCTTTCGGACCGCAGCATCCGGTTTTGCCGGAACCGATCCATCTCCAGCTCGTCATGGAAAACGAAACCGTGGTCGAAGCCCTGCCCAAGCTCGGCTATGTCCACCGCGGTCTCGAAACGCTCACCACGCTCCGCGACTACAACCAGATGATCTACATCGTGGAGCGCGTCTGCGGCATCTGTTCCTGCATCCACGCCCTGTGCTTCTGCCGCGCCATCGAGCACCTCATGAACGTCGAAGTGCCGCGCCGCGCCGCCTACCTGCGCATCATCTGGTCGGAACTCCACAGGATGCACAGCCACTTGCTGTGGCTCGGCCTTTTTGCGGACGCCCTCGGCTTTGAAAGCCTGTTCATGCAGTTCTGGAAAATCCGCGAACGCATCATGGACATCAACGAAGCCACGGCGGGCAACCGCGTCATCATCTCCACCAACATCGTCGGCGGCGTGCGCAAGGATCTCTCCCGTGAGCACCAGCGCTGGATCCTCGACGAACTGGATACCCTTGAAGCCGAAATGCGCCGCCTCGAAAAGGTGACCATGGAAGACTACACCGTCAAAAAGCGCACGGTGGGCATCGGCGTGATGACCGCTCAGGAAGCCATCCAGCTCGGCGCCGCCGGGCCGACCCTGCGCGGCAGCGGCGTGGCTCAGGACGTGCGCCAGACGGAATACGAAGCCTTCGCGGAACTTGGGTTCACGCCCGTTTCCGTCCTCGACGGCGACTGCTGGGCCCGTACCAAAGTCCGCTTCCTCGAAGTGCTCCAGTCCATGGAAATCGTCCGCCAGGCCATCAGCCACCTGCCCGACACGGAAATCAACGTAAAGGTCAAGGGCAACCCCTCCGGCGAAGTCGTTTCCCGCGTCGAACAGCCCCGCGGCGAGTGCATGTACTACGTCAAGGGCAACGGTTCCAAGTACCTCGACCGCGTACGCATCCGCACGCCCACATTCGCCAACATTCCGCCCCTGCTCCATATGGTGAAGGGAATCCAGCTTGCCGACGTTCCCGTCGTCGTGCTTTCCATCGACCCCTGCATCAGCTGCACCGAACGGTAGGAGGAACTCGTCATGCTCATGATCAACACCATATTCCGCAACTTCCTCAAGCGCCCCGCGACGCGGAAGTACCCGATGGTGAAACGCGACCCCTTCTCCAACTACCGGGGCCGTCTCATCAACAATGTGGAATCCTGCATCTTCTGCCGCATGTGCTCGAACAAGTGCCCGGCACAGTGCATCTCCACAGACCCGAAGGAAGCTTTCTGGGGGTACGATCCCTTTTCCTGCGTCTATTGCGGCATCTGCGTGGAAGTCTGCCCGACCAAGAGCCTCTTCATGCTCTCGACCCACCGTTCGCCGGTCCCCACCAAGTTCGTCGTATACCACAAGGGTACTGCCCGCGTAGCGAAGCCGCGCCTGGCCTCCGTGCCCAAGGTCGCCCCGAACGAGGTGCATTCCGAAACGCCCCCGCCCAAGGTCGTAGCCGCCGTGGAGACCCCGGCCGAAGCCCCCGTTGAGGAGCCCAAGCCCACCCCCAAGGCGACCCCGCCCGCGACCCCCGGCGGCAAAAAGAAGAAATAAGGGCCTCCGGCGGCAAGGGGCTACCGCCCCTTGACCCTGTCCGGGGGAAATGATTTCCCCCGGACCCCATCAGGGCCCAACGAAAAGCTCCCCATACGGCAAAGCCGCATGGGGAGCTTTTCGTTGGGCAGGAAGGCCGATTGTGCTCGGCCTTCTACACGGGTGAATCTTTCTAGGTCGTGTCGTTAATTAGATATAGTCTATTGAAATCATTCGATTATTTTCAGAATACAAAATAATTATTTTAATAATTTTAAATAGTTATATGTCAAACGACGACACACCCTAAAATGGGTGGCTGTGTCATAGAAAACGGTTGATGCCTTATTTCCTTGAAATTCCAAAGAAATAACCAATAAAATCCCCCAATCACGGAGCCAACCAGCGGAAATATTGGAGAAAAAGCATATATTTTCAGCATATTGCTGAAACAAGACAACCATATGCTATGACAGAGCCAAATGGGTTCCCCGCCTTCAGGCGCCGACCTCTCTTTACCCTTGTTCCCAAATCGCGGAGATACGCCCGTTTTCGAGCTGGAGCATGTGGGTAATGGCGGGGAAAATGTCGGCCTTATGATGGGTGACGAGGATCATCTGCACGCCCTGCCGCGCAAGCTGGTTGAGCAGCGTGAAAAACTCATTACGTGATGGGGCGTCGAGGCCTGAGAAGGGTTCGTCAAGCAGCAGGAGATCCGGCTCCCCGGCAAGGGCGCGGGCAAGGAGCAAACGGCGGAACTCCCCGGTCGAACAGGAACGGATCGTCCGTTTCGCCAAAAATTCCAGATGCAGGGATGCGAGGATAGCCGCAACCTGCGCCCGTTCCTCCCCGGAGGGTTCACGGTACACGCCCACGGAATTGTCGATGCCCGAAAAAACCAGCTCCTCGCCCGTGATGTCGTAGGTATAGGTCGCCTGCTGGCGATCCGACACCAGACGGACGCCTTTGCGCAGCACTTCGAGCCGATCCACAACGCCGCCCTGCCGGGGCAGTTCGCGCACGATTTCGCCCCCGTAGGCCACAATTTCGTCGCCCGCCAGCAGGCGCAGCAATGTGGACTTGCCCGCGCCGTTGCCGCCGAGCACGGCCCAGTTCTCACCGGGATTGATGGTCCAGTTGATGTCGTGCAGCACGGGCACGCGATCAATAAACACCGACGCGTCCTTAATGGTGATGCGGGCCGAACATCCCCGGATGCCTTTCAGCTCAGGGGCACCGGCAACCGGAACCGGTTCCTTTTCCGGCTCCGCCGCCGTTTCCAGCATGGGGCCGTCCACGGCCTTCCCGTTTTCCAGCACGATCTGGCGGCTCAGCCAGCCGGGGAGCGTTTCGGGGCGATGTGTGGTCATGACCAGCGTAGACAGCTCGGAGGCGCGTCCCAGCGCGTCCAGAAGGGTGCTGCGCGCCCGTGCGTCCAAACCGTCGGTCACTTCATCCAACAACAGCACTTCCGGCTTGCGGACAAGGGCGCGCGCCACCAGCATCAGCCGAAGCTGCCCTTGGGACATGGCTGTTACGGGCTTTTTCAACAGGTGCACGCCGCCAAGAAGACGCACGAGCTGATACGCCGTTTCACACATTTCGGGCGTAGGCTGCTGCGCGATGTAGATCGCATCGGAAAACCCGCCGAGCACCAGCCGCTCGCCGTCCACCCGCCATTCCTGATGGACAACCCGCTCCTGCTGCATGGCCGACACCAGCGACGTCACCTTGCGCCCCGTAAGCGGGGACGGATCCTCCCCTTCCGGCCCATGCCAGAGCACCCGCCCGGCGCGCCGGTGATCGATCTGATCCGGCCACTGCTCGCCGCGCAACAGCCGCAGCAGCGTGGACTTGCCCGCGCCGTTGCCGCCGCGGATGACGGCATGCTCCCCCTTGTAGAGGGTAAGGTTACAATCGTTCAGGATATGCCGCTCCGTACCCGGATAGGTCACAAACACATGCTCAACTTCAATGAGAGGGCGACGCGAAGGTTCCACAATACGCTCCAAAGGGTTGCAAAGAAAAAAGAGAACCCTGCGATTCCCTTTCATGCCAATGAGATAAAAAAACAAGGCCCCGTCATGGGATCTGTTTGTTTGGCCGTGCCCTAGGCCGTATCGTCATTTGACATATAACTATTTAAAATTATCTAAATAATTTTTTGCAACTTAAAAAATAATATAATAATTTCAATAAATTATATCAAATTGACGACACAACCTAGAAAATGGTTGATCCTACTTTCTTGAAGGGCTGTGCCATAGGAAGCGGTTGATGCTTTTTCTTTGAAGTTCCAAAGGAATAACCGGCAAAATGCCTTAGCCGAGGATTCCGCCAAGGGAAAAACTGGAGAAAAAGGCTGTATTTTCACCATACTGTGGGGAACAAACAAGCACATACTGTGACCGCGCCATTTGCTTTATATCCACAATATGGTGAACATGCCGTTTTGATCCGCTTTTTCCGCCGCTAGGCTCCATACCGAGCCCTTTTGTCAATTATCTCTTTGGAACTTCAAGAGATACACTTTCAGCCGCTTCCTGCGGCACAACCAAAAACAACGTCTTTCCACCGCCTTCGCACCTTTCCGGCACGGCAACCGCCCTATTGGAAAGGTTGTGCCATAGAAAATGGTTGATGCCTGCTTTCTTGAAGGGCTGTGCCATAGGAAACGGTTGATGCTTTTTTCCTTGAAGTTCCAAAGGAATAACCGGCAAAATGCCTTAGCCGAGGATTCCGCCAAGGGGAAAACTGGAGAAAAAGGCTGTAGTTTTTACCGTGCTGTAGAGATGAAACAACCACATACGATGACAGGGCCAAAGGAATAACCCATAAAGTGCCCAATCATGGAGCCCCTCAGCGAAAAAACCAGATAAAAAGTATCTATTTCCAGTACACTACAAAAACAAAGCAACCATATGCCGTGACAGAACCTCTTGAAACTCCAAAGGAAAAACCAATACAATGCCGGCCATAGGGCCCGCCAACGGAACCATTGAAGAAAAAGGCCGTATTTTCATCATACTGCGAAGATGAAACAACCACATTCCATGACATAGCCGTTGGAAAAAGGGGACAAACAGCCAACGCCCCTTTTGCCTTTCCGCAAAACGGGACTCCCGCCGCGCGGCCTCCCCACCAGCCGAAAGTCTTTGGAGGGAGAGGGGTGGGTTTGGGAGGGGAGAGGGAGCCTTTCTTCAGAAAGGGGGCCTCTCCCCTCCCAATCTCCTCCCAGCCTTCTAAAAACCGATCTCGCGGGGCTTCCTGTTCTCAAAAATGACGCTGGACGTGTAGCCGTAGGAACGGGCATAGGCTTCCAGCTTGTCGAACGCATAGGCGGGCGTGTTCGGGCAATGCGCATCAGACCCGAAGCTGATCTTCACCCCCAGCTCCGAAGCCAGCTCCATGATCGCCGGGTGAGGATAAATCTCATTGCACGGCTTGCGCAGCCCGGCGGAGGAAACCTCCATCGCCAGCCCGTTGTCGCGGATAGCCGTCAACGCCTCACGGATCAAGGCAAGGCTCTCCGGCATGGCGAGCCATTGATGGAACACGTCCACGGAATACAGCTTGATGATGTCGGGGTGCGCGGCGATGTCCACCAGCCCGCTGCGGGCCATATCCGCCAGCGTACGGAAATAATTTTCATAGCGCGTATGGCACTGCTGCGGGCTGATCTTCCAGTCGTCCTGCGTGAAGTCGAACCCCCACGAACCAAGGAAATGGATGCCCCCGATGATGTAGTCGAACGGATACGCCGCAACGGCGGCCTCCATAAAGGCCCGCTCGGAGGGGAACCAGTCCAGCTCCATGCCGAGCAGCACCTTGGGCGAACTCGACAAGGCGCGGAGCTGCATGACCTCACTGGCGTAGCGCACGAAATTCCGGCGCAGATGTTCCCGGTATTCCACAGGGTAGGAATACGCTTCGGGACGGGGGGAATGCTCGGAAAAGCCGTATACGGCAAGGCCGCGCTCCTTGGCGGCGGCATACATCTCGCCGACGGACGCCTTGCCGTGGGACGCGTTGGTATGGTTATGAACGTCTGCAACTATCATGGCCTGACTCTCGTGGTTTGTTTTGGCCCCGCCGAAAAAACGGGAACGCCGCGCCGCAGCGCGCATCGGCTACAGTTCAAGGAAACAAAGCCGATGTCAAGCACGGAACGGCTATTTATCCAACGAGCCGTACTCGCTTCCATTGGGGGCGTACCGGGCCCAAGGCTCATAGCCCGCCGAGAAGGGCGTTTTTTCCGGTTTGCTCCCCCCGAACGAAAGCCGGGCAAGTTCCGCCGCGGCATAGGCAAACTCCGACGTCACCCAAGGCTTATGGACGGCCCCTTTCACCCGCCCCACAAACTCGGCGTTCCTGCGCTGATATTCGGGAGAAAACCAGCACAGGAAGGGAATATCCAGCATATGCTTCGAGGGATCATTGGCTATTTGCCCGCGTACCGGGCGCGTATCATACACTTCCTGCCCATGATCCGAAAAATACACCACAAAGGCGTTCCCGCCCTTCCGTTTTACGGCATTGATGATGCCGGACACGATAAGATCCGTGTACAGTATGGAATTATCGTACGTATTGACATACCGTTTTGCGCTTTCCGGCCTCCACGGTTTTGTGGGGATGTCGTCCGTGGAAGAAAACACGCCGAATTCCGGGGGATACCGCAGCGCATACGTCAGGTGGGAGCCCATCAAATGGATAAAGACGGCCTTACGCTCCACCGCGTTGCCGAGCACCTTTTCCAGTTCCGGCAGCACCACCGCGTCATAGCTCACGCTCCGGCCCTCATCACGGGCCATATTGAGGAACGAAACATGCTTTGCGTCTTCAGCGAACAGCCGTACCCCCGTAGCCCCCTCCACATTCACGGCCTGATTGGAGATCCAGTATGTCGTAAATCCCGCGCTGTTCAGAAGGGTCAAAACGGATGGGCTGCTCAGGATGGAATCGCCTTGCCGCAGTTCCGGGAAAAGGAGGACTTTCCGCAAGCTGGGGATGGTATGGGTGTCCGGGCTGATGACATCGTCAAAAATGACCAGCTCATCCCGCATGGCCTCCAGCCTCGGCGTCGTGTTCCGCTTGTAGCCATACAGGGAAAAATGGTTCCGGTTCGCCGACTCCCCGACGATGAACACATACGTGCGCGGCATGGCGGGATCGCCGTCCAGAAAAGCCACGGGAGCCAGCGACAGGCTTTGCCTCTCGGTACGTACGGCATCCACAGCCCGTATTTCATCGGCATAGCGGCAGAGGGTCGTGCAAAACTGGTATACCCCGTGGGAGGCAAGCAGGCGCGGCCCCTTGCGCACGGCTGAATAGGCGATGGGGATGCAAAGGATTAAGAGCAATACGTGTACTGGAGAGAGAGAGAGAGAGAGAGAGAGAGAGAGAGAGAACGTCTGGCCCGTACCGCCTTCACAAGGAGGAAAAACGGTATCACAAAAACGGCCGCGAGAATGAGCGCATTGGGGATAGAAAAAAAGTCCGTGACAAATTCCCTCGCCTCATTGGAGGTCGTCTCAAAAATGGACTGGATCGCAAAGGTTGATATGGGGGCGCGGTACAGCAGGATATGCACGACATTGGCGAGGGTGACGGCAAGAAAGGGCACGAACGACAGGATGAGGAACCCCACGCCAAGCACACCGGGAAGAAACATCACAGGCAGCGTCAACAGGGTATCGAGCAGCAGCGAACGCAGCATGTCGGAAAGGGGAAACCAGCGCAGCGTGGCCCCGAATGAAATCAATCCCGTCAACAAAGAAAAACCGGCAAAGAAGAGATAAATCCAGCCCCAGTTCCGAAGCTGCTCCCAAAAGGCTTTTTCCAAAAAGAACCGCTTTTGACTTTTGCTGACCCTCACTGGGCACCTCCGCATAGATATAATCCCTCTCAGGACTATCTCTAACGCGGACGATTTTCCAGCAAAAAAAGGCGCCCTCCGCAGAGAGGCGCCTTTTCCGTCCCATAGCCTCAAACGCCGGGCTTGGCGCTTAAAGGGACTTTACGAGGGTATGGCCGTATGCGGCCACGCTCAAACCTTCGCGGCGGTACGGAGATCCGCGACGGCGTCGGTGCGTTCCCACGCAAATTCAGGGAGTTCACGGCCAAAGTGACCGTAGCAGGACGTTTTCTTGTAGATGGGGCGGAGCAGATCGAGGCGTTTCGTGATGTGGTAGGGGCGCAGGTCGAACACTTCGCGCACGGCCTTGGTGAGCACTTCGTCCGGGATCTCGCTCGTGCCGAGGGAGGACACCAGCACGGACACGGGCTCGGCTACGCCGATGCAATACGCGATCTGCACTTCGCAGCGCGGGGCCAAACCGGCGGCGACCACGTTCTTGGCCACATAGCGGCCCATATAGGCGGCGGAACGGTCGACCTTGGAGGGGTCCTTGCCGGAGAAGGCGCCGCCGCCGTGATGCCCAGAACCGCCGTAGGTATCCTGAATGATCTTGCGCCCGGTCAGGCCGCAGTCACCCATAGGGCCGCCGACAACGAAACGGCCCGTGGTGTTGATGAAGATTTCGCAATCCTTCTCATCGAACAGGCCGGAGGGTTCCAGCACAGGGCGGATGACGGTGCGCTTCACGGCTTCGATGATGTCGGCCTGGGAAGCGGACGCGGCATGCTGCGTGGATACCACCACGTTGTTGATGCGGATCGGCTTGCCGTCGACGTATTCAAAAGAAACCTGCGTCTTGCCGTCGGGACGGAAAAAGTCCACCAGGCCGTCCTTGCGAACCTTGGTGAGCTGCTGCGAAAGCTGGTGCGCCCAGTAGATGGGGGCGGGCATCAGGGTGGGGGTCTCGCTGCACGCGAAGCCGAACATCATGCCCTGATCGCCGGCGCCCTGATTTTCCGGGTCCTCGCGATCCACACCCTGCGCAATGTCGCCGGACTGATGGTCGATGGAGGAAATAACGGCGCACGTCTGCCAGTCAAAGCCCATTTCGGAGCTGCTGTAGCCGATTTCCTTGATGGTTTCGCGGACGACCTTCGGCAGGTCGGCATAACCCTTGGTGCTGATTTCACCGGCGATGACGGCCATGCCGGTCGTCACGAGGGTTTCGCACGCCACACGGGAATTGGGATCCTGTTCAATCAGCGTGTCAAGGATGGCGTCGGAAATCTGGTCGGCGACCTTATCGGGATGACCTTCGGTCACGGACTCGGACGTAAAGAAATATCTGCCTTTTTCGGGCTGCATGGGGTAGCTCCTTCATCGGACGGTGCAACGTGCGCCGCCTGTAAATTGACCTTGTTCCATCTTGATATGCCGGATGCGGAATCTCCGAGCATCTATATCAAGGTATCCAGATATACACATACAGTTGCCTTTTTACCATGACGCTTTCCCGTTGTCCAGTACCTGCGGCATGATTTCCTTTCCCGGAACCCGCCGTCATCCCGGAGGATCGCCCCATAAGGCCCTTTATGGCCCAAAATCCGGTTGACCTCCCTCCCCGCTCCCGGCACACTTCCTCCCCGTGAGGAATTTGCCATGAATCCGGCCTATCAGGGACAACTCGATGTTTTTTGCGCCGCCTATGCGGTCATCAACGCCATGCGGCACATCAACGCCACGCGGCTGCTCGCCTGCCGATCCATCCTGCACGAAGCCTTGCTCGACGCCGCACGTGACGAGGAATCGTTCCGTGCCCTCCTCGATCAGCGGACGGATTATGTGGACTGGGTGGATTCCATGCTGGCACGCTTGGAAAAACAGGGCTCGCTGCTGACGGCCCGCCCCTTTCCGACCCATTTCCCCGGTCCGGGCGCACCTTCCCCCGCCGCCCTCTGGGACGCCATTGCCGACTGGCTGCGGCGCGGCGAACGCAACGCCGTACTGCTCCAGTTCGTACGGAGCCTATACCCCACGGAGGCGGTGATACGGCATTGGACTTGCTGCAATGATGTGGCCGGCGATACGCTCATGCTGTTCGATTCCAGTATCGAGCCCGGAGCCCTCCATCAGCTTCCCCGTGAGAGCCTTATTTCCGATCCTGCGGAAGACGGCCCCGGCAAAATCCTCATCGTCCCGTACACCATCCGGTTCCTCAGGCCGCGGCTTCAGGGAGGGCAAAGACGGCGGTAGAACGGATTGCCTTGCAAGGCCCGCCATTCCAGAGGAATCCAGCTTCGGGAACGTTGCGGGGCAGGGAGCCGATCAGAGCAAAGGATGAGGGAGGGGCTTTGTGCCGACAAGCTCAGGGAGAGAAGGCCTTTCGGGAAGCCCCTGTCATGGAACGTGGATGTTCCATCTCTACCCATGCGAAGATACAGCTTTTTCCAGTTTTCCCATTGGCGCACGCCGCGCCTAAGGCATTTTGTCGGTTATCTATCGGGAGTTTCAAGAATAAAAAGAACCGTCAGCTTTGGCGGAGCCTTCAGAAAAATGCCCTTTCCAGCTCGTTAGACCTAATTACAGCCAATCCGCTATAACCCAGCGGCAGTACCGAGGAGAAGACAATGGCAATAGTATTGCGCGCCAAAACAGCGGGATTCTGCATGGGGGTAGGGCTTGCCCTGCGCAAGCTCGATCAGGCCATCGAGGAACACAAGGCCCGCAGTTCCGGCAGGCTGGTCATGCTCGGCCCCATCATCCACAACCCGCAGGTCATGGATACGTACATGCGGCAGGGGGTCATCCTCGCGCACTCGCTTGACGCCGTACAGCCGGGGGACACCGTCATCATCCGGGCGCACGGCATACCGCGAAAAGACGAGGCGCGCCTGCTCGGCCTCGGGGCGCATGTCCTTGATGCGACATGCCCTAAGGTCAAACAGGCGCAGCTCGCCATCGACGAGGCCACCCGGCGGGGGACTTCCCTCTACCTGTTCGGCGAGGCCGAACACCCGGAAGTGCAGGGGCTTGTCTCCTACGCCAACGGCCCATGCCTCGTATTTGGGAGCTTAAAGGAACTGAAAGAAAAACAGACGTTCAAAGATACCCACGACGTAGTGCTGGCGGCCCAAACCACGCAGGAACGCGAGGAATTTGAAGCCATCAAAAAATTGCTTGCGGAAAGGCACGCCCTCACCGTGCTCGAAACCATCTGCGACGCGACGCGGAAGCGGCAGCAGGAAGCGCTGATGATTTCGCAACAGGCTGAGGCTATGATCGTCGTAGGGGGGAAAACCAGCGGAAACACGCGCCGTCTGGCCGATGTGGCGGAAAGCTGCGGCATTCCTGTGTGGCACATTGAAGTGCCGGAAGAGCTTCCGCGCGAAGAGCTGAAGCGGTACGCTTCCATCGGCCTCACGGCGGGGGCTTCAACCCCCAGAAGCATCATCGACGCCGTTCAGGAATCGCTCAATTCCCTATAAACTTTGCTGTGTCCTAGACCGTGCTGTTATTTTACATGTAACCATTTGAAAATATTGAAAAACAATCTTTTTCGTAACTTTTAAATAGGTATTAATTTCAATATATTATGTCTAATTGACGACACAGCCTAGAAAATGGTTGATGCTTTTTTCCTTGAAGCTCCAAAGAATAACCAGCAAAATGCCTTGGCTATGGATTCCGCCAAGGGGAAAGCTGGAGAAAAGGCTGCATTTTCACCGCGCTGTGGAGATGAAGCAAGCTCATATCGTGACAGCGTCTAAACTTTTCGGGAGGGCCGCCCAACGGCGCCCTCCCGCTGATGAACACGAACCGGACAGCCGTCCAGCCGGGTTAAGCGCGCACCGTGGAACCCATGCCTTCAGCGGGTTCCAGACGATACCCCATTTCCAAGGCCATCTTTTCCAGCGGCGTCACATTGCCGGTGGTCTTCATGATGTGCATGAGCGTTTCGGCACCGAGCTTTGCGCCGGTGTCATAGGGGTTCACTTCACGCAGAAGGGTCGAATAGGGCTTCCCGACAGCCTGCGCGATAGCCTTAGCACCGATAGGGCTTTCGAGAACGAGATCATGGACAGTGGTGATAAGATCGTTCGACATGGTTTTCTCCTGCATAAAGCATACGTTTGAAAGTTGATGGCAGGTTGCTTTGCGAACAGTGGCCGTTTCCGGCCGGCTTCAACCGGAGCACCTCCGGCAACTCACTTCTGGCAAAAAAATAGCTTTTCCGTAAGGAGTATCATAGGAGTACTTATATCAAAAAACCTCACATGAGAGGGAGTATTCTCATGGCAAAAACGATGCGAACCGCCTGTACTCCCCCCAATTACGCCCTCGGAACCTTCCTACCCCCTTGAGCGTACCCCGTAGTGGGATCGAGAAAAATCACTTGATTTTCTTACAGGTTAGAATCAAGGGCCTCATTCGCGGGCATATAGCGAAGCCCTTTCGCCATCTGTTTATGGGGGAGTACTCCCCCATGTACTCCCCCCTTTTTCCCCATTAGAGGAGATCTTCATGGCAACTTTCTTCCGACACTACAAAAACCGTTATTATCAGCTCGTGGGAGAGGCCCTCGACACACGAGATGACACCCTCGTTATCGTTTACCGCACGCTGTACCCCTCCGAGTACTCCCTCTTTACCCGTCCCAAAGAGGAATTTTTCGGCTCGGTGCGGCGTCCCGACGGCTCCAAATGCCTCCGTTTCACCCCCGTCGAATATGCCGCGCTGCCCAAAGACGCCCGCGCCCATGTTGTCCGTGAGGTAGAAATCTGGAGGTAAAAAATGCCGCGGGGGAGGCGATAGACATTCCAAAGGAGCCCTCACCTTTCAAAACCGTCCCTCTTTACCCGTCCCAAAGAGGAATTTTTCGGTTCAGTGCGGCGTCCCGACGGCTCCGAGTGCCTCCGTTTCACCCCCGTCGAATATGCCGAACTGCCCGAAGACGCCCGCTCCCATGTTGCCCATGAGGTAGAAATCTGGAGGTAAAAATGCCGCGGGGAGACGGTAGACGTTCCAAAGGAGCCCTCACCTTTCAAAACCGTCCCTCTTTACCCGTCCCAAAGAGGAATTTTTCGGTTCGGTGCGGCGTCCCGACGGCTCCGAGTGCCTCCGTTTCTCCCCTGTCGAATATGCCGAGCTGCCCGAAGACGCCCGCGCCCATGTTGTCCATGAGGTAGAAGTCTGGAGGTAAAAATGCCGCGGGGAGGCGGTAGACGTTCCAAAGGAGCCCTCACCTTTCAAAACCGTCCATAAATGGAACGGAATGACGGCACAGCGGCGGAACCTTGCCGCCCCCTTTCCAAGTACTGTAAAAGGAGGCCAAGTCATAAAAAATGGCTGATGCTTTTGGCTGCGCCATAGGAAACGGCTGATGCTTTATTTCTTGAAATTCCAAAGGAATAATTCATAAAATGCCCCAATCATGGAGCCCGCCAGCGGAAAAATCAGATAAGAGTTTCTATTTTCAGCATATTACAAAAACAGTCATATACTCTGACAGAGCCATATTTTTTCCCTGAGGCTCCAAAGGGATAACCGGCAAAGTGCCTTAGCTAAGGATTCCGCCAAGGGGAAAACTGGAGAAAAAAGCTACATTTTCACCGTACTGTGGAGATGAAACGACCATAATGCTATGGCAGAACCTAAAAATTAGGCCCTGCCATAGCATTATGGTTGTTCCCTTCTCAGCAATACACTGAAAAGTATATGCCTTTTCTCAATTTCTCCGCTGACGGGTTCCATGATTGGGGGATATTATTGGCTATTTCTTTAGAACTTCAAGATAAGGCATCAACCGTTTTCTATGATGCAGCCAAAAATTTACGATTTTTAAAGTTTAGGTCACGCTTGCTCCGGCATTGAACAGCGCAAATACATTGCGCTTATGCCTTCACAGCGGCCTCCTGCTTCCCGCAGCGGAAGGGTATTTTCAACGTGAAAACGCTCTAAAAAACGGTTCCGTACCCGGCAAAAACCGGATACGGAACCGTTTCTTTTTAAACGTGTTGAAAAGCGTATGCCCCAAGCCCTGCGAAGCCCCGCCGGGCGGATCGGGCACACGGAAAATCCTTATCGCCGCCCCATCCCGCCGCCTTGCCCATCGGGACGAACCGGGCACGCGGGAGATTCCCCATCAAAGAGGTTTCCTGGTGTGCCCTTGGGACGGACAGAGCCCGCGGAAGGCTTCACCTGCCGCCGCGGGCCCCCTCCTACAGCTTGATGCCGCGCACGGCGTCAAGCGTCTTGGCAAAGTCCTCTTCGGTATGGGCGAAGGACACCATCGCCACTTCAAAGGCGGACGGGGCCACGAAGATGTTCCGTTCGCGCATGGCGCGGAAGAAACGGGAGTACATCTCCGTATCGGAATTCTTCACATCCTCAAAGTTGCGGAGCGGCCCGTCGGAGAAGAACACCGTATACATGGAGGCAAGGCGGTTGACCGTCACGGGCACGCCCTTGCCGCGCAGGATGGATTCCAGCTCGGCGGCGAAGGCTTCCACGCGGGCCTCAAGCGCGGCGTAATCGCTGGACTTCAGCACGGAGAGCGTGGCGATGCCCGCGGCCATGGCGAGCGGATTCCCGGAAAGCGTCCCGGCCTGGTACACGTCCCCTGCGGGGGCCACACGGCTCATGTACTCGCGCTTGCCGCCGAACGCCCCCACGGGCAGGCCGCCGCCGATGATCTTGCCGAGGGTGGTCAGATCGGGCGTGATGCCGAAACGGGTCTGCGCCCCGCCGTATTCGGCGCGGAAGCCGGTGATAACCTCATCCATGATGAGCAGGGCTCCGTGCGTGTCGCACAGGGCCCGCAGCGCCTTGAGGAAGCCTTCCTCAGGCAGCACGAGGCCCATGTTTCCGGCAATGGGCTCCACGATGATCGCCGCGATGTCCTTGCCGTACAGGTGGAAAATGTCCTCGACGGCCCGCACGTCATTATAGGGGGCAAGCAGGGTGTCGCGGACCGTGCTTTCCGGCACGCCCGGCGTGCCGGGGATGGAAAGGGTCGCTACGCCGGAACCCGCGCTGGCGAGGAAGGGATCGGCATGCCCATGATAGCAGCCGATGAACTTCAGCACCTTGGTGCGCCCGGTCACGCCGCGGGCAAGGCGCAGGGCGGACATGGTCGCCTCCGTGCCGGAGTTCACCATGCGCACCATATCCATGCCGGGGAACGCATCCACGACCATGCGGGCAAGTTCGACCTCGGCGGGGCAGGGCGCGCCGTAGCTGGTGCCCTTTCCGGCGGCTTCGGCTACCGCCTTGGTCACTTCGGGATGGGAATGCCCAAGCAGCATCGGCCCCCACGATTCCACGAAATCGATCATCTCCTGCCCGTCCACGGTGGTCACGTGGCTCCCCTTGGCGGAAGCGATGAACAGCGGATCGGCCCCCACGCCGAGGCAGGCGCGCACGGGGCTGTTGACGCCGCCGGGGATCAGTTCACAGGCTTCCTTAAACAGTTTTTCCGAACGAGTCGTCTTCATAATCTCCTCAGAACATTGGGTTAAGCGGCAAGCGCCGCTGTCTTCGCATCAAAAAAGGCCGCCCTTCCGGGCCAGCCGGCTTAAAAATACGTCATGGACGTTTTCTTCAATTCCTCAAGGCTGTCAAGCACGGCGTACTCGTCAAGCGCCGTCTCGCGCCGCAATTCCTCAATGACCTGACGGCATTCCTCCTCGCTGCGCCCGTGAACCATCGTATACAGCGTATAAGGCCAGTCCGGGGCCGAAGTCGGGCGGAAATACACATGGGAAATGCGCTGGTTCTTGGCAGCCACCTCGCCGATGGCGTCGCTGTCGGCCTCATCGACGATCCATGCGACCATCGCGTTGTGCGTCCAGCCGGTCTTCTGGTGTTTGATGCTGGCCCCAAAACGGCGGATGGCGCCGTCTTCCTTCATGCGGCGCAGAAGGTTCAGCACCGTTTCCTCATCAGTCCCCACTTCGCGGGCGATGTCCGCATACGGGGTCAGGGTGTCGGGAAGCTGGAACTGGACAATGCGCAGGATGGCGCGCTCGGTGTCGGTAAAAGCTGTGCTCATGGTCGTCCTTAATGTTCGTTGTCGCCGGTGGTGATGAACAGCGGCTTGATCTCGTCGATGCGCCGGATGCCCGCATGGGTTAGCACGATACGGAACCGCTCCAGATCGGAGCCGCAGCGGTGGGTGATCTTGCGCACCATGTCCATATGGTAGACCTTGTCGCCCCCCACCGCATCGTCCATACCGCCCTGAGGTTCGTCAAGAACTTCATCGGCATGCCGCAGAAAGTCCGAAATGTCAAAGCGCGAGATGTCCAGCAGCAGGTTCTTGCCCTCGTGGAAGGGATCGGGCAGCTCCTTGATGTCTATCCGCTTTGAATAATACAAAATGTCTTCATTGTGGAACGCATTCAGGATGTCCACGAAATGCGTCCTGTTCCGCAGGACGCGCACGGCCTTGGGGAGCTTGTCCCAGTCCGCGAACCGGAACTGCTCGACGCAGTGCCCCAGACGCCTGCCATAGCCGTCGCAGACGCGCAGCACCCGATCGGGGATCCATTTGCCGAACGCCTTGAACAGCTTGTGCTTGAGCACATCCTTGATGCGCTCGCGGCAGATGTAGGCGAAGACGGCAATCACGAAGATCGGCGCGCTGAGGGCCCCGGCCCCTTCCCACAGGAGCGTCACGGTCAGCGCGAGGCTCATGGCCACCGCCGCGATCAGGCTGTACAGCGCATGTTCCAGCAGGGAATTTCCAGAGTGCCGCTGCACGTTCAGGAACAGCGGCATGTCCACGTATTTCTTGAGCACCCCCCAGCGGAATACGGGCAGCTCGTTGTCGCCGGTCTTGGTGGGCATGCTTTCGGGGTAACGGTAGCGGCGGTAGGCGCGCTGCGCCCCGAAACACGCCAAAATGTATGTGGAACACTTATGCACTGGCGAAAGGCGGCGCACGATCTCCCCAAGCGTCCTCGTCGTGATGATGGACAGATACTCGTCGCAATACAGGAACGCCGGGGCCCGCAAAAGGTTTTGCGCCTCCTTCGCCCTCCTGCCGAGCAACTTGCGGTAACGCTTCAGACAGGCCACCGCCAGACGGGTCAGATTATAGGCGGCCCGAGTCCGCTTGTTACCGTCCTCAATAGCCAGCACCGCGTTTTTCCGTGCCAGCAGGGACACCCGAAAGGCGATGCAAAACAGTTTGAGGCTGTCCTCATAGCGTTCACGGATCTCCGGCGTATTTTGCCAAAGCAAATCGTCAAGCAGCCTGGAACAGTCCTCCAGAATATCCGGAACCTGTTCCGGCAGCGTCAAATCAATGATTTCCTCACCGCCGCCCTCCTCCGCCTCCAGTTTCCGCAGAACCGGGGGCAGTTCGCCGCCAAGCAGCGACTCCAGCGGACGGATGGGCACGCCGAGCCGGATATAATTCTTGAGGCTTTGCTGATAATCGGTCGCCGTATAGCTCCAGCGGTTGATCTGAAGGCTCTGCGGGAAGAAAAACCACGTTTCCACAAGATAGTGCAGCTTCCTGTCCTCCAGCGGGCAGGACACCTGCTGGCGGATTTCAAAGCGGCGCTTGCCGATGGTTCTGACCGCTTCGGCAAGCAGGGAGGCGTTGGGGCGGCGACGGCGACGGACAATGGAGTAGGACATAATAGGGCTCTGGGAGGTTCACTTGACCATAGCCAAGGGCACAAACAAGATCAAGCGCACTCGATTGCGCCTCACTCCGGCGGAAATCAAGGCTTTATGGAATGCCGGAAACAGGCTACAACAGGCGGGCCGCCGTTCGTGACGCCCACGCCGACGCCCCCGGATGCCCCTTATCCGGCCTCAACCGCTTTGCCCCGGAGAACCCCATGCCCACGCCAACGCTGCATGATCCCAAACTCTGCCAAGCCCTGCTCCGCCGCCTCGAAGACCTCCTCGACCGCCCCATGCGGTTTATGGAAGTCTGCGGAACCCATACCGTATCCATCTTCAGGGGCGGCCTGCGCACGCTCCTTCCCGAACAGGTCACCCACCTCACGGGGCCGGGCTGCCCGGTCTGCGTGACCCACGACCGCGAAGTCGCCGCCTTCCTCAAGCTGGCCGAACAGCCGAACGTCATCATCGCCACCTTCGGCGACCTGATGCGCGTCCCCGGCCCGGACGGGCGCTCCCTCAAGCACGCGCAGGCCGACGGAGCCCGCGTATCCGTCATTTATTCCCCGCTCGACGCCCTGGCCCTCGCCGCCGACAACCCCGACGCCACAGTCGTTTTCCTCGGCGTCGGCTTTGAGACCACCGCCCCGGCGGTCGCGGCGACCGTCCTCGCCGCCGAGCAGCGCAAGCTGGACAACTTCGCCGTCTTCTCCTGCCACAAGCTCGTGCCCCCGGCGCTTGCCGCCCTGCTCGGCGATCCCGACAACGGCATCGACGCCTTCCTGCTGCCGGGGCATGTGTCCACGGTTCTCGGCCTTTCGCCGTTCCGCTTCGTAGCCGAAGACTGGAAGCGCCCCGCCATCGTCGCCGGGTTCGAGCCCGCCGACATCCTCGACGCGCTCTGCCGCATGGCCCGCCAGTACCGCGAGGGCGAATTCAAGGTCGAGAACGCCTACCCCCGCGCCGTCAACGACGACGGCAACCCCAAGGCACGGGCCATCCTGTCGCAGGTGTTCAGCACCGCCGACGCCCTCTGGCGCGGCCTCGGCGCCATCCCCGGCAGCGGCCTCGCGCTGGCTCCGGCCTACGAGCGCTTCGACGCCCTCGCCCGCCTCGGCCTTTCCCTGCCCGAAACCAAGCCCCTGCCCGGCTGTCGCTGCGGCGAAGTGCTCAAGGGCAAGATGCCGCCCAACGAGTGCCCCCTGTTCGGCAAGGTCTGCACGCCCGCCAACCCCGTCGGGCCCTGCATGGTCTCTACCGAAGGGAGCTGTTCCGCGTATTTCAAGTATGGGTTGTATTGATGGGAGTTATTGGGGAAGGGAGGGAAAACTTTTCTGAAGAAAAGCTTTTCCCTCCCTTCCCCAAACCCCATCCCTCCCTTTCCAAAGACTTTCGTGCTTATCGAATCTCTTTTGCCAGCATTCCCCGTAGGCGGATATCGTGTACTTTCTCCCGCCGAGGCCAAAACCCATCTATAGGCTCCCTATAGACGGATACGGCAAAGGGACAGGCTGGAGCCATGCGGCAACAAACGTTGCGTCTTCTCATCGCCAAGGACAGCCCCATCCCTCCCTTTCCAAAGGCTTTCGTGCTTATCGAATCCCTCTTGTCAGCATTCCCCGCAGGCGAATATCAGTGTACTTTCTCCCGTCGAGGCCAAACCCCATCTATAGGCTCCCTATAGGCGGATACGGCAAAGGGACAGGCTGGAGCCATGGGCAACATTCATTGTCGGTAGAAAACGTTGCGCCTTCTCCTCGCCAATGACAGACCCCATCCCTCCCTTTCCAAAGGCTTTCGTGTTTACCGAACCCCTCTTGCCAGCATTCCCCGCAGGCGAATATCAGTGCACTTTCGCCCGCCGAGGCCAAAACCCATCTACAGGCTCCCTATGGTGGATGCTGGCAAAGGGACAGGCTGGAGTCATGCGGCAACATTCATTGTCGGTAGAAAACGTTGCGTCTTCTCATCGCCAAGGACAGCCCCATCCCTCCCTTTCCAAAGACTTTCGTGCTTATCGAATCCCTTTTGCCAGCATTCCCCGTAGGCGAATATCAGTGCATCTTCTCCCGCCGAGGCCAAACCCCATCTATAGGCTCCCTATAGGCGGATACGGCAAAGGGACAGGTTGGAGTCATGCGGCAACATTCATTGTCGGTAGAAACGTTGTGCCTTCTTCTCACCGAGGACAGCCCCCATCCCTCCCTTTCCAAAGGCTTTTGTGTTTATCAAATCCCTTTTGCCAGCATTCCCCGTAGGCGGATATCAGTGTACCTTCTCCCGCCGAGGCCCAAACCCATCTACAGGCTGCCTATAAGCGGATACTGGCAAAGGGACAGGCTGGAGCCATGCGGCAATATTCCCTGTAGGTAGATACCATTGCGCCTTCTTCTCACCGAGAACAGGCCCCATCTACAGCATTCCGCAGAGGTGGATATCAGCAAGATGGTGTTTGGGGGATTGCAAAAAAATGGAATATCGGCCTTTTATCCCGACAGCGCCTTCCGAGCGCACCTCATCTGTGCATACCTTTCTCTTTCATTGTAAAAACAACATAATAAAATATAATCCATATATCTTGGAAAGCTGCGGTCAGGGATTCGATAAGGTCAAAAGTCTTGGGAGGGGAAGGGGGAGGTTTGGAGGGGGAAGGGGAACCTTTCTCCAGAAAGGTTCCCCTTCCCCCTCCAATCTTTCACCCATCTACCGTTCGACGCCGGGCCGAAGCTGACAACGGACACGGATGTCCCGGCCCCCGCGCCCGTACTCGTCGAGCGTGGCAAACAGCTGGGCCTCGGTAACGTCGATTTCGGGAGACGCGGAAACAAAGGCGGCCTGTTCACGGAGAAGCGCGCACGCCTCGGCCTTGGCCTCTTCAAGCGTGTAGCGCCGTGTAATGGACTTGCGGATTCCGAGGCTCGGAACCAGCAGCACGCCTGCCGCCGTGTCCGCAAACAGATCAAGGCTCGCTGTGGGGCGGGTGAGCGCCGCACCAATGGCGTTGGCGACAGGGCCAAGCACGGGATCGCCGAGCGTCTCCACGGGAATCCCCAGAGCGTCCCCAAGCAGAGGGGCCACCGCCTCGGCTGGGCCGCCCACAAGCACGGCGCGGGCAGGACGGACGGCGCGTTCCTCAAGCAAGGCCGCCAGCGTGTACACGGGACGGCTGTTCACATCATCGAGCAGCGAACGCACGGCGGAGGCGACGCGGGAACGGGCATAGTCCAAAACCTGCCGCGAGAGGGATTCCGCACGCAAGCCGTGGGCGGCGGCAAGGGATTCCACACCCGCGCGTGACGCGGCGACATCCCCGGCGTCCGCATGCCCAAGCACGTTGAGGCAGTCGAGGAACGTAGGGCCGTCCGTCCCGCCGAACGCCAGCGCGGGCCCCTTGCGCAAAGGGCCAACCTGAACGCCGGACGTGACCGTCACCTGAGAATCCCCTCCAAGCCCGATGGAAACGGACTTGAGCGCACGCACGAGCGTGGAGCGGCCGTTGACCGCCAGATCGTCAGGCGACAAGACCGGCTGCCCGGCGGCAAGCAAGGCTATGTCCGTCGTCGTTCCGCCCATGTCGAGCACAAGGGTATCTTCGGAGCAGGACGGCATCAGGGCCATCATGCCCATGACGCTGGCGGCGGGGCCGGAAAGCAGGGCTTCCACAGGCCGCTTGCGGGACACCGAAAGCGGAATGGCTCCCCCGTCGGCCTTCAAAAGATAGGCTGGCGCGCCGATCCCCATGTCCCTCAGGCTGGCTTCCACAGCATCCGCGAATCGGTTGTGCAACGTCCAGACCGCCGCGTTCCAGTAGGCCGTGGCGATGCGGCGCGGGAAATTCAGACGCCCGGACAAGCGATGCCCAAGCGCGATCACCGGTTCCGGGCCGTCCGCGAAGGCTTCACGTATGACCTCCGCCATCGCGTCCTCATGCGCCGGGTTGCGGGTCGAAAATTTGGCGACGCAGGCGAACGCGGTCAGCCCTTCCTCCCGCCATTGGGCCACAACGCGGCGGATCGCCTTCAAATCAGGAGGCACGACTTCCGTTCCCCGATGATCCACGCCGCCGGGCACGAGCGCCGTATGGCTTCCCAGCCCGAACCAGCCCGGATCAAGGCCCGGCCCCGCGCTGATCAGCAGTCCCACAGGCGCGCAGGCATCCTGCACTACGGCATTCACGGCGAGGGTCGTCCCGAACGTCGCCCGACTCACATCCGCCGGAAGCGCCGCCCCCGACTCGAACAGCGCGTGCAGGGCCTCCCGTGTGGAAACAAGCAAATCCTGATGGTTGGTGGGAACCTTGACGGACGCGAGCAGCGTCCCGCCGCGCAACAGCACGGCGTCGGTATGCGTCCCGCCCATATCCAGCCCGAGCACGACCGTTTTTTTCCTTTCTTCTGACACGTATGGCCTCCTGAGGCGCCTGTTTCCAGAAACGGATCGCCGCGCCCGGTGCAGCGTAACGCAAAACCCCGGCGCAGGGAAACCCCGGCCGCCCTTGCCAAACGGCCCCCCCGACCCTATACTTTCCCCTATTACAAGGAAAAGAACCGGATCGGCAACCGATCCGGGATCGGTCGCAACACCAAAGGAGAATACTTACGTGACCAGCCAACTGAAGACATTCATGTTGCTCGCCCTGCTTTCCGGCCTCATCATCGTTCTCGGAGGCGCCCTGGGCGGCAAGACGGGGATCGTTATCGCTTTCGGCCTCGCCCTGATCATGAACGTGGGGAGCTATTGGTATTCCGATAAAATCGTCCTGAGGATGTATCAGGCCCGCGAACTGTCGGAAAGCGAAGCCCCCATGATCTACAGCATGGTGCGCGAGCTGGCCGCCAACGCCCAGATCCCCATGCCGCGCATCGCCGTGGTTCCCGAAGAAGCCCCAAACGCCTTCGCCACGGGCCGCAACCCCGAAAACAGCGTGGTCGCCGTCACGGAGGGCATCCTGCGCCTGCTGTCCCCGGAAGAGCTCAAGGGCGTGCTTGCCCATGAAATCGCACATATCGCCAACCGCGACATCCTGATCCAGACGATCGCCGGGGTCATGGCCTCGACCATCGTGTCCATCGCCAACTTCATGCAGTTCGCCGCCATCTTTGGCATGGGCCGCAGCAGCGAAGACGGCGAAGAAGGCGGCGGCAACCCGCTCATGGCCATCGTGCTCGCCATCCTCGCGCCCATCGCGGCGTCGCTGATCCAGTTCGCCATCTCCCGCTCGCGCGAATACCTCGCCGACGCCAGCGGGGCGCGCTACTGCGGGCAGCCCCTCGCCCTCGCCGCCGCGCTCGGCAAGCTCCAGTCATGGAACCAGCGCATCCCCATGCAGAACGGCAACCCCACCACGGCGGAAATGTTCATCGTCGCCCCCCTCTTCGGCGGCGGCATGGCCAAGCTGTTCAGCACCCATCCCGACATCAACGACCGTATCGCCCGTCTCCGCGAAATGGCGGGCGTCAGATAAAAAAACTCCGGCGGGCAGGGGCATTGCCCTTGCCCTTCCGGGGAAATGCGCCTTGCCTGCCCCGCCGGGCCCTGCCTGTGGCTGCTTCCCGCCCGATGCCCCCCTCAAAGTGAGCCGCTCGAACGCTTTCCGGCAAGGCCAGCACTTTCACCGAAATACACGGCCCTGTCGTTCATATTGCGCTTTCTCCACGCCTCAAAAGAAGACAAGGAAAGACCAGCTCACTCCAAATACGGCAGGCCGTTTTCCTCCCGCCCCAAAAAGAGAGGCCCCTGTCATAGAATATGGTTGTTTCATCTGCACAGTATGGTGAAAAGAGAGGCTTTTTCTCTCATTTTCCCGTTGATGGACGCTATGGTTGGGGGATTTTATTGGTTATGCCCTTGGCATTGAGAGAAATAAAGCATCAACCATTCCCATGACCCAGCCAATGAGAGAGGTTCCGTACCCGGCACGAACCGGATGCGGAACCTTTTTTATCCCCGGACAATCAGGCACTCCCTTGGCAGCAGGCCGAAAGGGATATGATCCTTTCCTCCGCTCGAACGCCCCTGAATGCTCCCTTTTAATGGGCGTGGGCGCCACCTGTTCGGCCTCTCCTCGAAGGGGCGCACAAAAAAACAGGGACGCGGCGGAGGGCATTTTTCCTTCTTCATGGGGGGTTCCCCTTTCCAGCCGCTTCTATCATCCTTGACGCTGGGCGCATATTCCGGTAGCGAAACAGGCCCTTCGGAAGCATTTTCCGGGCGGCGGCCCCGGCGGGAATGATATGTCCCCGTTTGGGTGGACAAGTTGAAAAGCCCCACTAGGACTCTCACCTTGGTCTGCCCCCTGTCCACTTGACGGGGGACAGGCCAGAAGCTGCGGGGCCTTCCGGGAGCGATTCCCAAAGCCGTCCGCCATCCATCCTGAATCATGGCTTTTTCGGTGTTCCTTGGAGTAAACGATGCAATATGGGAGCCTTTCGATAGGTCTGGCGCTTGCGGCCTGCCTCGGCATTTCCGGGTGCGGCGAAAAAAGAACCCTTGGCGAGGAACCCGTGCCGGTGCAGCGCTCCGAATGCGACGGCATTTTTGTTCTCGCGCCCGCGTCATATATG
Organism: Bilophila sp.; assembly: GCF_057864385.1. Classification (NCBI taxonomy): domain Bacteria; kingdom Pseudomonadati; phylum Thermodesulfobacteriota; class Desulfovibrionia; order Desulfovibrionales; family Desulfovibrionaceae; genus Bilophila; species Bilophila sp. The sequence goes on from NZ_DBMAFI010000004.1 coordinate 46,499, forward strand.
CAGTATATTCAGCACAACGAAGCGACGCTGTTGGCTTCGGAAGGCCGCTATGAGGATCTCCCCGTCTTCTGTACGGAAGAAATGGCCCGGATGCTCGAAGAACGGCTGGAGCACGATCATAAACTCCTCCCCGGCCTCTGGCGCGTGTACCGTCTTGAGGGCGTATGGGAAGAGGATGTCGTGGAAGTGCGGCCCGGCGAATGGCGCATGCGGCGCCCGGCCCAGCTCGTCGCGCTTTAGGCATTTTGAGATTTGATGACATCCCGCTCCGAAGCGGAAGTATGAAACCAACATTTTTGCGTTTTTTGAGGAGACGATATGGCAACAGCACACCGTTGTGGATGGGTAGCGCTGATGGGGCCGCCCAATGCGGGCAAATCCACCCTTACCAACGCCCTTGTGGGCCAAAAGGTGGCGATCGTCACGGCCAAGCCGCAGACGACGCGCAACCGCATCGTCGGCATCCTGACCCAGAAGGATGCCCAAGTCATTTTTATGGATACGCCCGGCGTGCACGCCCTGCGCGGCCAGACAAGGGGCCAGCTCGGCAAGATCATGGTTCAGTCGGCGTGGCAGAGCTTCGCGGTGGCGAACTGCATCGTGCTCGTCATCGACGGCGATTTGTACCTGCGCAAGCCCGATTTTATGGAGCGCGATCTCGCGCCCCTTATCCAGCCCCTGTCCGAAGAGGAACGCCCCGTCATCGTTGTGGTGAACAAGGTCGACCTGTTCCATGACAAGTCGCGCATGCTGCCCCTGCTGGAATCCGTGGCCCAAATGTTCCCGAAGGCGGAGATCTTCCCGGCGTCGGCCCTGCGCCGCAACGGTATGGAACAGCTCCTTGAGCTCATCCGCTCCCACCTGCCCGAAGGCGAAGCGCAGTTCCCCGAAGATCAGCTTTCCACGGCTCCCATGAAGTTCATGGCCGCCGAGATCATCCGCGAGAAACTTTTTGAAAAGCTGTATCAGGAAGTCCCCTACTCCGTCGCCGTGGACGTTGAAGTGTGGGACGAAGAAGACGACCGCGTGCTCATCCACGCCGCCATCTACGTAGCGAAGCCTTCGCATAAGGCCATGGTCATCGGCCGGGCCGGGGAAGGCATCAAGGCCATCGGCACGGCCGCCCGCAAGGAAATCCGGGATCTGGTCGATAAAAAGGTTCACCTCGAACTCTGGGTCAAGGTTCGTGAGGACTGGGTCGATGACCCGCAGTTCCTGCACAGCCTCGGCTTTGGAGCTGAAGCGGAGTACTAGCCCATGAATCCGTCAGAAACAGCAGCGCTTGGGGAACGCCTCGAAGCCGTGCGCGAGCGCCTCGCCGGGGCCGCCCGCATCGCGGGGCGCAAGCCGGAAGATGTACATCTCATTGCCGTGTCAAAGCTCCATCCTGTGGAGGCCATCCTCGCGGCATACGGGTTCGGACAACGGGTTTTTGGCGAAAATTACGTGCAGGAAGCGCTTGCCAAGCAGGAAGCCCTTCCCGATCTTGATGTGGAGTGGCATTGTATCGGCCACGTCCAGACCAACAAGGCCAAGGACGTCACCGGGCGTTTCGCGCTCATCCACACGGTGGACAACTTGAAGTTCGCCGAAACGCTGGCCCGCCGCCTGCCTGAGGACATTCCGGTACAGCGCGTGCTCCTTCAGGTCAACATCGGCAACGAGCCGCAGAAGGCCGGCGTAGACGAGCACGATCTGCCCGCCCTTGCCGAAGCCGTCCTTGCGCTTCCGCGCCTTGAAGTGCGCGGCCTGATGTGCCTGCCCCCGTTCTTTGACGACGGCGAAGCCGCCCGGCCCTATTTCGCCCGGCTCCGCGAGCTGCGCGACGCCCTTGAAGCCCGCCTCGGCATCAAGCTGCCTGAGCTTTCCATGGGCATGTCCGGCGACTGCATGCAGGCCGTCGAGGAAGGCGCGACCCTCGTCCGCGTCGGGACAGACATTTTCGGCCCCCGGCCTGTGGAGGCGTAGGAGAGAGAGAGAGAGAGAGAGAGAGAGAGAGAGAGAAGATTTGGAGGGGGAAGGGGAAACTTTCTAAAGAAAGTTTCCCCTTCCCCCTCCAAGCCTCCCCTATCCTCTTCAAAGACTTTCGACTGGTGGGGAGGTTACGCGGCGGGAGTCCGTTCCGGCGTAGGACTTGTTAAGGTTGCAAGGCTCAAAGTACATAATGTTACGTAGGTTGTTTCGTTATTTAACATGTAGTTATTTGAAATTATTTAAAATATTTTTGAGGCTTAAACGTGATTAAATAGTTTCAATGGATTATATCTAATTGAAGACACAACCTAAAAGCCCTGAACATTTTTGTTCAGGGCTGTTTATTTTTGGCTGTGCCATAGAAAACGGTTGATGTTTTTTTCCTTGAAGTTTCAAAGAAATAATCAGCAAAATGCCTTAGCCTTGGATTCAGCCAAGGGAAAAACTGGAAAAAGGCTGTATTTTCACTATGCTGTGGAGATAACGGCCACATACCATGACAGGGCCTTATTTTTCAATAGGAATAGCCGCCAAGAGGGATTCGATAAACGAAAAGTCTTGGGAAGGAGAGGGGTGGGGTTTGGGGAGGGGAGAGGGAACCTTTCTCCAGAAAGGTTCCCTCTCCCCTCCCCAATGCTTTTCTTTCCCTCTTACCAAGGCGTCGTGAGCCCGGCGGCGTGGCGCCCGCCGTACAGGACGCCCTTGAAATCGGCGAGTATCTGTGCGTGGTCGAAAACAAGGGCGGGCAAGGCTTCCATTGAGTAGAAAGCAACCTTCGCGGCATCATCACCGGCACGGAGCTGATCAGGGTTCAGGGGTTCGGCGATGAACACGATGGAAATGGTATGCTGACGCGGATCGCGGTCGGGTGCGGAATACACGCCGAGCAGCCCGGTCAACTTCACACGCAGATTGGTTTCCTCAAAGGCTTCACGGACGGCAGCTTGCTCGGCGGACTCGCCCAGATCGATGAAGCCGCCCGGCAAGGCGTTGCCGTAGGGGGGATTCTTGCGATCCACCAGCACAAGGCCACGCTCGCGCTCATAAATCACGATATCCACGGTCGGCTTGGGATTCAGATATTTCTCAACAATCGCACCGCATTTCGGACAGGTCAATTCAGTCTTCATCGTCAGTCCCTTGAGTAAAATGAAGGGGATGTTCCCCGTACGCATAGAGGGGAATCCCCCCATTTATCGCCCGCAAACATTCTTTCTTCCCAAAAGTAGCCGGAAAGCGCAACAGTCTTTTTCGGATTCTGCGCTGTTCTTCAATTATTCCACGGTGAAACAGATTACTTCAGTTCATTTCCTGATAAGAACATTCCCCTCCTGAATGATGCTGCATAGTTTCCCTAATGAAAGGCATAGATATTTAATCTACTGAATATACAATATTTTTTACAAAACTCCGCCATAGGATGTGATTGTTTCATATCTATATGGTGAAAATACGGTGTTTTTATCCCGCTTTTCCTTTGAAGGGAGCTGCGGCTAATATGTTTTGGGCTGTATCATAGGAAATTGTTGATGCTTTTTTCCTTGAAGTTCCAAAGGAATAACCAGCAAAATGCCTTGGCTATGGATTCCGCCAAGGGGGAAAACGGATACAAAGGCTGTATCTTCATCGCGTTGCGGAGATGAAACAACCGCATACTATGACAAAGTCATGTTTTATTCCTTATTTAATTGAAATATAAAAGAATACAATTCATTTCCGAACACGGCCTTTTACAACCTTTTTATGACCCTATCATCATATTTGATTGATGCCATGTTACAGCAGTTGACTTCATTGGGCTTTTTGAAGGTATTTGCTGGCGGGCCCAAAGTAAAAAAAGCCTTCCTCAGTACCTATCGTGGATTGCCTGAAATAAAATATCAACTTTTTGCTATGGCTGCACCATAGAAAAGGATTAACGCTTTTTTCCTTGAAGTTCTAAAGAAATAACCAATAAATGCCTTAGACATGGATTCCGCCAAGGGGAAATCTGAAAAAGTCCGTATTTTCACTGTATTATGAATATAAAACAACCGCATACTATGGCAGAGCCTTTGCTATGGCCTTTTTTATTGGTTAGCCCTTGTCTGAGGCATTTCATTGATTCTTTGCTTGGAAGACTGCTCCATAAAAAATGGTTGATGCTTCCTTTCTTGAAATTCCAAAGGAATAACCCAATAAAATACCTCAGACATAGAGTCCTTCAACGAAAAACTGGAGAAAAAAGCTGTATTTTCATCATACTGTGGTGCTAAAACGCCACATCCTATGACAGGGATGCTTGGAATTTCAGGCAATAATACACCGACTGTTCAGCCAACATCTGTTGAGAAAAATATCCTGCGGTAAACCCCGCCCTTTTCCAAAGGGAACGCCCATGAAGCTCCCACACCCCATTACGAAAGTCTTTGGAGAGGGAGGGATGGGGGTTGGGGAAGGGAGGGGGAAGCCTTTCTCCAGAAAGGTTCCCCCTCCCTTCCCCAATCCTCCCTACGTCCACTCACCCAAAAGCTCGCGGCACAGCAACCCCGCGTCGAGGTAGGGGGGCTCGGAAACAAGATGCGCCTTGCGGACGCGGACGCCGAGCCGGGTAAGCCACTCGTAGGGGATGCCGCCGGGATAGCGGGACTCGTCCTCGTCCACCAGAAGCCAGTTGAGCGCCTGCCCCGCCGGGCAGCCGTCGGCCCCGAAACGCAGCAGATACGCCACCTGATCCTGCACCGTGAGCCCGAAAAGCTCCGGGTCGGTGCCGAGATTGGGAATGAATACCTTGGGGCAGGCGGCCTCGCGGACGGCGCAGCTTACGCCGAGGGGAAGCAGGTTCGCCATCACGGAAGAGAAGAAACTGCCCACGGGATAGCAGATAAGATCCGCAGCCCGGATGACGTGGGCAAGGCGCGGCTGGATGGGCACGGAAACGGGGGAAGGATCATCCAGCGAGGCTGAAAGCCACATATCCCGTATGGGTGAGGTGACGGCGGTCGCGGTCTTGCCGGTGAAACGGTGCTGCCCCACGATGACCTCGCCGTTTTCAAGCTGCACGCACAGGTGGGCGCAGGAATCCGATACGGGCATAACCACGCCCCGCGCCTGCACCATGCCGGAAAACACCCGCACCACGGGCTCAAGCTGGCGATCAAGGGAAAGGTAGCCGGAAGTCAGGATCAGGTTGCCGATGCTCGCCCCGGCAAGATCCATATCGGCGGGCATCAGCGCCCGAAAAGCCGAAAGGTGCTGCGTAACGACCTCGTTCATGGGCTCTGGAATCGCAGCCACCAGCGGGTGCGCGCCGGATGCGAGAGAGGCCAGCTCGCGGTGCAGGGCTTCCGGCCCGGCATCCTTGGGCAGGCGGCAGCCGAGCAGCTCCACGATCTCAGGATTGCCTTCAAGGGAACGATCGGCCAGCGCCATGATCCGGGCCCGGATGTCCCCCACGGCGGGCATGTCGAATATGCGGCGCAGTTCGGCGGAACTGCCCCCGGAATCAAAGGTGGTGATGACGTGGACGGCGTTGCGGGTATGCCGGGAGAGTTCCGCCGCCACCGGAGCCAGCGCCGTGCCGCCGCTGAAAAACAGGATGCGCGATCCTTCGTCAGGCGGAACCATCGCACCCTCCGGGCCTTCCCAAACTCAAGAACAGCAATGCGTCGACCATATCCATCAGTTCCTTGTAAAGGCCCCCGCCCTGCATGGCGGAACCGAACAGCGTCAGGCGCTGCCCGGCGAGAATCTTGCGCGGCACTTCTTCCGGCATGATCGTGGCGAGGCGCAACCCAAGCAGGAGCCCCTCGACGCCCTGCCGGAACAGGGAAAACATTTCGCCGAACCGGACGCGCTGCGAGGCCCAAAGCCTTTCGGCCTCGGCGGACGGGGCCACGCCCGTAAGTACGCACAGCCCCATGAACAGCGTGTTGAGGCCCGACCCCGGAACGCCGGAACGCCACCCCGTCAGCCACGGGGCGCGCTCAAACAGCAGGTCGTGGGCGATGCCGAGCCGGATCAGCTCGCCCATGCCGCGCCGGGCTTCGAGCAGATCGGGATCATGCCACAATACGGGCATTTCGCCGGGACGCCACGCCGGGACGGTATCCGCCCTCGGCTCGAACCCCGTCAGCGTGCGCAGGATGTGCGCAAACCAGCGGTTCGCGTCCGGCGATCCGGGCGTCTCCAGATGGCTGTAGCTGAGCGTATAGCTCCCCTCGCCGTACCGCCCATGCAGGGCGCAGGGCTGCCCGTTGAGGAATCCCGGCGCCAGCGCGACGCCGTACAGCTCGATCCATTGTTCGAGCACGGCGGGGGACAGCGAGGAAAGGGGCAAATCAGCCACGCACAGATCCGGCGGGCAGGTGCGGGGATCGGAGCCCGCATACCGGGCCAGCACGTCCACGCCGTCGCCGGGGCCGCCGGAGGATGCCGCAAAGCGCCCCGGCCACCAGATGGGGATGGCCGGTTCGGAACCGGGGGGGACGGGATCGGAAAAACATTCCGGGACAAGCGGATGCCCGCCCTGAAAACGGACGCGGACATGCCCGGAAACGAAGTGCTGCACGCGCTCGCCGATTTCGGCGCGGTGCCACGGGCAGAGTTGCAGGCCGGTGCCGATTTCGGCGGTGCGCACGGGATCGGCGGCATCGGAAAGGCCAAGCCCGGCCCCGCCGCAGAAGCCCACGTAGCGCCCCCCGCCGCGCACCCATGCACGGACGGCCTCCCGCCCTTTTTCCCCCAATGCGGCAGACTTGTGCCGGGCCGTTCCGCCGGGTACAAGCAGAAGAGACGTCTTGTCAGAAAGCGCGCCCTGAGCTATCTCTTTCGCTTTGACCAGACGGTACGGAAGCCCGAACGCTTCGGCGGCCCGCCACACGAGCAGGCCCCAAAGCTGTGAAGCATCCCAAAATATGGCTATGTCAGTCATGGTCCCTTCTGCATAGAACAACCGGGCGCCGTTGACAACACCCGCCCTCCCTCGCTGACACGAGCCTTTGAACCCTTTCATCGGAGCAGGCAATGTCCGAAAACGCGCTACCCAAGGGCTACGAGCCCCATGCCGTGGAAGACCACTGGCGTGAGTACTGGGAAAAGAACAAGACCTTCACTCCCGACCCCGACGGCCCGGGCGAACCTTTCTCCATTGTCATCCCTCCGCCAAACGTCACGGGCGCGCTGCACATCGGCCACGCCCTGAACCACACGCTCATCGACGTGCTCTGCCGCCACGCCCGCCAGAAAGGGAAAAAGGTGCTCTGGCTGCCCGGCACCGACCACGCGGGCATCGCCACCCAGAACGTGGTGGAACGCGCCCTCGCCAAGGAAGGCAAGAGCCGCCACGACCTCGGCCGCGAAGCCTTCGTCGAGCGCGTATGGCAGTGGAAAGAGGACTACGGCAACCGCATCCTCAACCAGATCCGTATGCTCGGCGATTCCGTGGACTGGACGCGCGAACGCTTCACCATGGACGAGGGCCTTTCCAAGGCCGTCCGCAAGGTGTTCGTGGAGCTGTACAAGGAAGGGTACATCTACAAGGGCAAGTACATCATCAACTGGTGCAGCCGCTGCCATACCGCCCTTGCCGACGACGAAGTGGATCACATGCCCGAAAAGGGCCACCTGTACCACGTCCGCTACGACTTCGAGGACGGATCCGGCTCGGTGATCATCGCCACGACCCGCCCCGAAACCATCATGGCGGACACCGGCGTGTGCGTCCATCCTGAGGATGAGCGCTATGCCGGGCTCGTGGGCAAAAAAATCATCGTGCCCATCGTAGGCCGCGCCGTCCCGCTGTTCGCGGATCGTTATGTGGACAAGGAATTCGGCACCGGCGCCCTGAAGGTCACCCCCTGCCACGACCCCAACGACTGGACGCTCGGCGAACGCCACGGCCTCGAATTCATCCAGTGCATCGACGAGGACGGCAACATGACCGCCGAGGCCGGGCCGTATGCGGGCCTGTCCAAGGAAGAGTGCCGCAAGCGCATCGTCGAGGATTTGCAGGCTTCCGGCCAGCTCGTGAAGATCGAGGATCTCGATCACAGCGTGGGGCACTGCTACCGCTGCAAGACCGTGGTCGAGCCGCATATGTCCGAACAGTGGTTCGTGGCTTCCACGAAGCTCGCGCCCCGCGCCCGCGCCGCCGTGCCGGAAATGACCCAGATCTTCCCTGAAAACTGGATGAAGACCTATTACAACTGGCTCGACAACATCCGCGACTGGTGCATCAGCCGACAGATCTGGTGGGGCCACCGCATCCCGGCATGGACTTGCGCCCAGTGCGGCAAGCTCATCGTCTCCGAGGAAGATCCCACGTCCTGCCCCGATTGCGGCTGCACGGAGCTGGTGCAGGAATCCGACGTGCTCGACACGTGGTTCTCGTCCGCCCTGTGGCCTTTCAGCACCATGGGCTGGCCGGACAAGACCAAGGATCTCGCCACGTTCTACCCCACCTCCGTGCTCGTCACCGGCTTCGACATCCTGTTCTTCTGGGTGGCCCGCATGATGATGATGGGCCTGCACTTTATGGATCAGGTGCCCTTCAAGCACGTCTACCTGCACGCCCTCGTGCGCGACGCGCAGGGCCGCAAGATGTCCAAATCCACCGGCAACGTCATCGACCCGCTGGTGATGATCGAGAAGTACGGCACCGACGCCCTGCGCTTCACCCTGACGGCCTTCGCCGCCATGGGCCGCGACATCCGCCTTTCGGAAGAGCGCATCGAAGGCTACCGCCATTTCGTCAACAAGCTGTGGAACGCCTCCCGGTTCGCGCTCATGAACCTGCCCGAAGACGTGCCCGCCGCCGTGGATCTCGGCAAGGTGCAGGGGCTGCATCACCAGTGGCTGCTCCACCGCCTCGAAGAGGTCAAGAAGGATGTGGACGACGCCATCGAAGCCTACCGCTTCAACGACGCCGCCCAGACCCTCTACAAGTTCCTCTGGAACGAGTTCTGCGACTGGTATCTGGAGCTCATCAAGCCGGACATGAAGGAAGAAGGCCCCCGCAAGGCGGAAGCCCAATATGTGCTGTGGACGGCCCTGCGCGAGTTCCTCATCCTCATGCACCCGATCATGCCCTTCGTGACCGCCGAAATCTGGCAGGCCCTGCCCGGCGGGGCCGGTTCCGACGTAGCGGTGCAGCTCTTGCCCGAAGCGCGCCCCGGCTGCCTCAAGCCCGAAGCCGCCGCCCGCATGGAATTCGTGCAGGAAGCCATCGGCATGATCCGCACGATCCGCGCCGAGCTGAACATTGCGCCGTCCTACAGGCTGACCGTGCTGCTCCGCCCGTCCGACGCCCACCAGAAGGATGTCCTTGAGGCGAACCGTGAAGTCATCGTGACGCTGGCCCGCCTCGGCGAGCTCATCATCGACGCCGACGGCGAAGCGCCCAAGGCTTCCGCGAGCCATGTCGCGCAGGGCTGCGAGGTCATCGTGCATTTGTCCGGCGCTGTGGACTTCGCCGCCGAGCTGGCCCGCCTTGAAAAGGAACTGGGCAAGATCGACAAGGAGCTGGGCGGCCTCAACCAGAAGCTCGCCAACGAAGGCTTCGTCAGCCGAGCGCCCGCCGAAATCGTCGAGCGCGAGCGCGCCCGCGTCGCCGAGCTCACCGACGCCCGCGTGAAGCTCACCGCCCTCCAGCAGCGCTTCCGCGATGTCATGTAATCCCGGTTGAAGATTGGGGAGGGGAGAGGGAACCTTTCTGGAGAAAGGCTTCCCTCTCCCCTCCCCAAACCCCACCCCTCTCCCTCCCAAGACTTTCGTAACGGGCCTCAGTCCGGCTTTGTGCGGCGTAACGGGCCCGTCCGGTGTATGCCCTTTGTATGGGAAAATCCGTTTGAGCGGCGTCGCGCCTTGCCCCTACTGCCTTTTCAAATCCATGTCCCAAAGGCGGGCCCCTGCAAACGGGAATGCCGGGGACAAGGATTCGATAAGGGCAAAAGTCTTTGAAGAGGGAGGGAAGGGGGTACGGGGGAAGGGAGGGGGAAACTTTCTCCAGAAAGTTTCCCCCTCCCTTCCCCCGATTCGTCTTACCCTTCCATCTGAAAATCAACGCGGATCTTGTACAGCTTCGTGGCGGGCAGGTTGAGGATCGGAATGCCCGTCTTGGCGGTAATGTCGTCAAGCATGGCGCACACGGCCTCCCACGAGGGGCCGATTGCGGAAAACCAGACGTTGTAGGCATGGCGGCGCAAATAGTTGTGCGTCACGCCCACATGCCGGTTCACTTCGGCGATAAAGGCGTCCATCTTGTCCGCCGGAACCTTGGCCGCGCACAGCGTGGAACGGAAACCGAGCTTGGCTGACTGGAAATTGGCCCCCAGACGCCGGATGATCCGGGACTTGCGCAGGGCGTTCACACGATCAAGCGCTTCCTGCTCCGTGATGCCGAGACGCTCCGCAATGATGGCGTAAGGCCGTGGCTCCAGCGGGAAATCCGTCTGGATGATGTCCAAGATGCGCTTGTCCATCGTGTCGAGAGTCACTTCCGTCATTCCGCCTCCTTCGCTTTGCGGGGCTGGTACGTGCACAAGGGCTCCTCGCCCATGTAGTCGCCGTCCATGCTCCACGCGCGGGCGCGGCAGCCGCCGCACACCTTATGGAACTCGCAGATCCCGCACTTGCCCTTGTACTCGGACTGATCGCGGAACTGAAGGAACGGCTTGGATTTGCGCCAGATTTCCGGGAACGGCGTCGTGCGGACGTTGCCGCAGTCGAGCGTCAGATACCCGCACGGCTGAACCTGCCCCACATGGCTGATGAAACAGAACCCCGTGCCGCCGAGACAGCCGCGCGTCATGGCGTCCATGCCGAACGTGGCGGGCGTTACGGAGACGCCTTCCTCACGGGCGCGCTGGCGCATGATGCGGTAGTAGTGCGGTGCGCAGGTGGCCTTGAGGTGCATGGAGGTCGTCTTGCGGAAGTCATAGAACCAGTGCAGCACGTCCTCGTATTCCTGCGCCGTGATCACCTGATCCGCAAGCTCGGCGGCCCGGCCCATCGGCACCAGCAGGAAGATATGCCACGCCGCCGCGCCGATGCGCTCGCAGAGTTCAAATATCTTCTTGAAATCATGCAGGTTATCACGAGTGACCGTGGTATTGATCTGAAACTCCACACCCGCGGCCTTGAGATGCTCAATGCCGCGCATGGTGGCGTCGAACGCGCCGGGCACACAACGGAACGCATCGTGTTTCTCGGCGTTGTATCCGTCGATGGAGATCGAACAGCGCTGTACGCCCGCTTCCTTGATCTTGCGGGCGGCTTCCGGCGTGATGAGCGTCCCGTTGGGGGACATCACGCAGCGCAGGCCCTTGGAACCGGCATAGGCGATCAGCTCGTAGACATCGGGGCGGATCATGGGATCGCCGCCGGTAAAGATGATGATCGGGTTGCCCACGTTCGGGAAGGTATCGATCAGCGCCTTGGCTTCTTCCGTGGACAGCTCGCCCGGATAGGGTTCCGGGTGCGCCTCGGCCCGGCAGTGTTTACAGGCAAGGTTGCAGGAGCGGGTCACTTCCCACGCGATAAGGCGGCACAGCGGGGAACCGTCCTCAAGCGTGCGCGGGCCGGCGGGCATACCGCCCGGATGCCCGGTGCGGCCGCCGGGATGCCCGGTGCCGGACTGGGACTCTTCCCGCCCCATGCCGCATGGCGGCTCATGGCAATTCATCAGCGCACCCATCCTTTCTTGAGGGCCTCTTCCGCATAGTAGGTCAGGATGAGCTTGGCCCCGGCACGGCGGATGCCGAGCAGCGCTTCCAGAACAACCTTCTCTTCATCGATCCAGCCGTTGATGGCGGCGGCCTTGATCATGGCGTATTCGCCGCTCACCTGATAGGCGGCGACCGGCACGTCAAAGTTGTCGCGCACCATGCGGATGACGTCCAGATAGGGGCCTGCGGGCTTCACCATGACGATGTCCGCGCCCTCGTCGATGTCGGCGGCGGCTTCGCGCAAGCCTTCCATCGCGTTGGCGGGGTCCATCTGATAGGTCTTGCGGTCGCCGTGATGCGGGGCGGATTCCGCCGCGTCACGGAACGGGCCGTAGAACGCGGAGGCATATTTCACAGCATAGGACATGATCGGCGTATTCACATACCCGGCCTTGTCCAGCGTTTCGCGGATAGCCAGGATGCGCCCGTCCATCATGTCGGAAGGCGCCACCATGTCCGCACCGGCCTCGACATGGCTGAGGGCGGTCTTGGCAAGCAGTTCCAGCGTGGGATCGTTCACCACTTCGCCGCAGGTGTCGCCTTCCTTCAGGATGCCGCAATGCCCGTGCGAAGTGTATTCGCACAGGCACACGTCGGTCACGACCTGTAGGGAGGGCCACTTCGCCTTGAGCATGCGGATGGCGCGCTGTACGATGCCGTTCGGGGCATAGGCTTCGCTGGCGATGGCGTCCTTGTGCTTGGGGATGCCGAACAGCATGAGCGAACGCAGCCCCGCGTCCACGGCTTCGCCCACGGCCTTTTCAAGCTGCTTGAGAGAAAGCTGGTACTGGCCCGGCATGGACGGGATTTCCTTCTTGAAATCCTCATCCGTAGTATCCACCACAAAATACAGCATCATAAGGTCAGCGGCGGACAGTTGCGTCTCACGCACCATTTCACGGATCACGGGATTGCGGCGCAGACGGCGCCCACGATAAAATTCGTTCATAACACATTGTCCTTTTTATGATAACAGGCAAGAACACCGCTGTTCCCGCCTTCCAGAGAGCCACCGCTTCCCATCCTTGCGGCCCAAGCCTCCCCGCCCTCCAAACATTCCGCAAAAGCGCGGGGAAAGCCAGCCTCTCCCCGCGCCCCTCCCTTATTCAGGGCGGCGGATTTCGTCGTCGGTCAGGTAACAGGCGGGATCCTGCGCCCATTCGTCGCCGTAATAGGCTTCGGCGCGGGCGCGGAAGTTGCCGCCGCAGATATTCAGGAAGCGGCAGGAGGCACAGCGCCCCTTCACATGGGCCTTCTTGTTCTTCATCTTGTGGAGCAGTTCGATCTTCGGATCGTCCCAGATTTCGGAGAACGGGCGTTCAAGCACATTGCCGAAGGTATGGTTGCGCCAGAACTGGTCGGCATGGACTTTGCCGTCCCACGAGATACAGCCGATGCCGCGCCCGGAGCTGTTGCCCTCGTTGTACTGGAGAAGCTGGAACACTTCCTCGGCGCGCTTGGGATCTTCCTTCAGCATACGCATCCAGACATAGGGGCCGTCGGCGTGATTGTCCACGGTGAGGACTTCCTTCGGCATCCCGGCATCGAACAGGGCGCGGGTTTCGTCCATGATCAGATCGACCACGGAACGGGTTTCCGCGTGGTTGAGGTCTTCCTTGATCATTTCGGAACCGCGGCCGGAGTAGACGAGGTGGTAGAAGCAAATGCGCGGCACTTCAAGCTCGCGCAGCAGCTTGAAGACCTTCGGGATTTCAACCACGTTGCGCTTGTTGATGGTGAAGCGCAGGCCGACCTTGAGGCCCTCGGCCTTACAGTTTTCAAGGCCTTCAATCGCCTTTTTGAAGGAGTTCGGCACGCCGCGGAACTTGTCGTGGATTTCTTCGGCGCCGTCCAGCGAGATGCCCACATAGGACAGGTTGATGGCCTTGAGCTCGCGGGCCTTTTCCTTGGTGATCAGGGTGCCGTTGGTCGAGATGACCGCACGCATCCCCTTTTCGGTGGCGTAGCTGGCGAGTTCCGGCAGATCCTGACGGACCAGCGGCTCGCCGCCGGAGAACAGCATGACCGGGGCGCCGTATGCGGCGAGATCGGAGATGATGGCCTTGCCCTGTTCCGTGGAGATTTCATCCTTGCCGTCAGGATCGACGGCCTGAGCGTAACAGTGCACGCACTTGAGGTTGCAGCGGCGGGTCATGTTCCAGACCACCACCGGCTTCTTGTCTTCGGAGAACTGAAGCAGGTGGGAAGGGAGCTGGCTGGAATGCCGACCGTAACGCAGAGCGTCGGAAGGCTCCACCTGCCCGCAGTACAATTTGGAAATGCCGATCATGAGGACTCCTTGAGATAGTTCGCAAAAATCGTCTAGAAAGAAACGCCCCCCGCAGGGGGTGTCTGTCAGCCTTTCGTATCGCGCCATGCGTGATCCACACGCCACAGTACGCGGTAATGCAAAGAAATACTATTGCTCGCCATATGGGTCAAGGGCCGAGAGATTCATGCCCTCAAAGGAAATGACGCCATAACGACTTTAAACAACAGATGAAATAGTTCAAAAAACATCAGATGAGCGAATATCTCCAGGGGCCTTGTCAGGAAAAGGCGCGCAATGGAAAAGGGATAAACCGAAGACCGGGAGGGGGAACCTTTATGGAAGGCTGTGTCATAGAAAACGGTTAATGCTTTATTTCCTTGAAATTCCAAAGAAATAACCAATAAAATCCCCCAACCACAGAGCCCACCAGCGGAAAATTTGGAGAAAAAGCACATATTTTCAGTATATTGCTAAAACAAAACAACCATATACTATGACACAGCCTTATGGAAAAGGCCCCCCATGTTCCCCCTCCGCTTCCTTTTAAAGACTTTTGGCCTTATCGCCTCCCTGTCCATCCCTTACCCTGCACCGGGGCCCTGCCCAGCCCGCGTACAAACACATGGGGGCAATACCCGTCCGGTCAGCGAAAAGTGGGATGCACCGCCCCCGCACATAAACGCATGGGGGGACTGCCCTTCACTGTGCGCTGGGGTTCCACCAAGCGTGAACAGTTCTTGCTCATGGAAAGGCCGTGTTATAGAAAATGGTTGACGCTTTTTTCCTTGAAGTTCCAAAGGGATAACCGGAAAAAAGGCCTTAGCCGCAGATCCCGCTAAGGGGAAAACCGGAAAAAGGCTGTATTTTCCACCGCACTGTGGAGATGAAACAACCAGATACTATAAGCCTATGAAAAAGGAACCTTATGACTCCGCGCCGGGGCCCTCCCGGCGACGCTGATGTCCGCGGTGCATCTCTTTGCCCCTCACTCCGCACCGGGCTCTACCAAGCACAACCGGCTATTGCTCATGGAAAAAGAGCCATCTGATCCTGTACCGGGGCTCTACGCTGGACAACCCTGCACAAGATGAGGGAAAGTTTCCTGAAAGATTGACGCATATGACGGAGAATACCGCTATGGAATACGGCCAAGTCGTTTGCCTGAGGGAGCAGCCTTCCCTTTTGGAGAAAGCCGCCTGCTGGTTCAGCGACAAATGGGGAATCCCCACCCCAGCCTATCGTGAGAGCATGGCAGACTGCATCAGCCGCAAAACGGAAATACCGCAATGGTATATCGTCCTGAATGAAGAAGGGGACATCATCGCCGGGGCGGGCGTCATAGAGAACGACTTCCATGACCGGAAAGACTTGGCGCCGAACCTGTGCGCCCTTTTTGTCGAAGAAGCCTATCGCGGCAGAGGCATCGCGAAAGCCATTCTGGGCTTTGTCCGCAGCGATCTCAAAAAAAGAGGGATTTTCAAGCTGTATCTGGTGACGGAACACACGGCGTTTTATGAAAAATGCGGGTGGGAATTCCTGACAATGGCCATCGGCGATGACCGGGTTCCCATGCGCCTGTATGCCGCAACAAGCGAAGCTCCCCCGCTTGAAGACGATAAGGGCTGAACTGCGGCAACGGGCTTACAGCGCGGCTGCCGCTTCGCCCCGCGCCGACCGAAAACCTTGGAAGGCGGAAAAGGGGCATGGGAGGGAAAAGCCCCCCTGCCAAGGGCTTCCCCCTCTTCCCCATCCTTGATTCCTTCAAGGCCGGGCCAAAGGAAAAGGCCGCCGCTTTATTTCTTGGCTGTGTCATAGAAAACGGTTGATGCTTTATTTCCTTGAAATTCCAAAGAAATAACCAATAAAATCCCCCAATCGCAGAGCCCACCAGCGGAAATTCAGGAAAAAAGCATATATTTTCAGTATATTGCTGAAACAAAAACAACCATGTACTATGACAGAGCCTATTTCTTGAGGTTACCCCCAAAAAAGCCTCAAGAGATGCCCAAAACACGCTTCAGCTATGGAGCCCGCCAACGGAACACGGGAGAAAAAAGCTGTATGTTACTCTACTCCGTAGAGAGGAAACAGCCACATCTCCACCCCGTGACAGGGCCTTCTTCAACAGCCCTACCGTTCCTTGCAGATGATCCCCCCGGCGAGCACATGCCCGTGTTCGTCGAAAACGGCGGCAAGCTGACCGGGGGCGGAGGGGAGCTGCGGCTGGTGGAACCGGATAAGCATCCGGGCCGTGGCGTCCATGCCGCTCTCGCCGCCGCCAACAAGCCGGACGTCCGCCGGAACCGCCTTCTGGCGGTACCGGGTGCGTACCCGCAGTTCGTGAGGCCAGAGCTCCGGGGGGACAAGGAAATTCAATTCGCCGGCCGCGCACGCGTTGACGGGAAGCTCGCCGGCCGTCCCAAGCAACAGCGCGTTGCGGGAACGATCCTTGCCGATGACGTACAGCGGTTCCGTCCACGATACGCCAAGCCCACGGCGCTGCCCCTCGGTATACTGCCAAAGGCCGCCGTGCCTGCCCACGACGTGCCCGTCGAGCAGAACCATCGGCCCCCCGGCGGGAAGGCGCACGCCGATCCCCTTGAGAAAGGAGCGGTAATCGTCGCCGGGCACGAAACAGATTTCTTGGCTCTCGCGGGGCAGCGGAACCGAAAGCCCCCATTCCGCAAGCGCGGCACGAACCTCGCTCTTACGGATGCGGGCAAGGGGAAACACCGCATTTTTCAGGCGGCTCATGGGCGTCAGGGCAAGAAAATAGCTCTGATCCTTGGCCTCGTCCGCCCCCTGACGCAGCGCCATGCCATAACGGGGATGCTCGGCAAGGGAAACATAGTGACCGGTCGCCAACCTGTCCGCGCCGAGCTTGCGGGCTTCATCCATCCACAACCCGAACTTCACCAGCGCGTTGCACCGGACGCACGGGTTGGGCGTTTCCCCGTGGGCGTACCCCTCCGCGAAAGGCCGGACGATCTGCCGGAAAAACGCCTCCTGCAAATCAAGGATATGCAAAGGCACACCCAAGGCTCGGCACGAAGCCTCAAGCCCCGGAACGGGATCATCCTCCGGCGGGGTGTCTTTCTGGAGGGCATGGAAGGCAATCACCTGTCCCGGATATTCGCGCTGCAGGGACGCCATCGCATACAGGCTGTCCGCCCCGCCGCTTACGGCTACGGCTATCGTCATAAAGAAATCCTTTTTGAAAAAGCTCTGTCATGGAATGTGGTTGTTTCATCTCCACAATATGGTGAAAAGAGGAGCTTTTCTCTCTCATTTTTCCGTTGACGGGCTCTACGGTTGGAGTATTTTATCGGTTATTCCCTTGGAATTTTGAGAAATAAAGCATCAACCATTTTCTATGGCACAGCCTTTGAAAAATGAGCGCAAGGAAACGTCCCCCCCCAAAAAAAGCGGGAACCGTTCTCCCCTCCCCCATCTCCCAAGACTTTCACGGAAGAGTCAAATACATGAGGTACGTTTTCTATAAAGAAAAAGGAGGTTGCCGTCGAGCAACCTCCCCGCTGGAGCCATCCGCATTTTCAATGGAAATGGCGCCATGACACATCAAAACAACAACTGAACGCTTTCAAAAAGCATCAGAAAAAGGCTCCCTCCCCACTGGTCGAAAGCCTTTGGAAGAGGGGATCCGGGTGAGGAAACCTTTCTTCAGAAAGGTTCCTCCCCCGTGCCTTTTCCCTTCTATCTGAAAATAGTCTGATTGCGGTCGGGGCCGACGGATACCATGCTGACCGGCACGCCGGAAAGCTGCTCAAGGCGCTGCACATAGGCGCGGGCGGCTTCGGGGAGCTCGTCCCACGTCTTGCACGCGGTGATGTCTTCCTTCCAGCCGGGCATGGATTCGTAAACCGGGGTCACAAGGTCAAGCGCGCCCTGCTCCTGCGGAGGATAGTCCATGCGCTTGCCCTTGTAGTCATAGGCCACGCAGATCTGGATCGTATCGAACCCGGACAGCACGTCCAGCTTGGTCAGTGCGATGTCGGTGAGGCCGTTCAGACGGGCGCTCTCGCGCAGCACCGGAATGTCCTGCCAACCGCAGCGGCGCGGGCGGCCGGTGGTCACGCCGAATTCGCCCCCGTTGGTGCGGAGCAGCTCGCCGGTGGCATCGTGGAGTTCCGTCGGGAACGGCCCCTCGCCCACGCGGGTGGTGTAGGCCTTGAGGATGCCGATGATGCGGTCGAGCTTGTCCGGGCCCACGCCGGAACCGGCGGCGGCGTTGCCGGATACGGTATTGGACGAGGTGACGAAGGGATACGTCCCGTGATCGATGTCCAGATGGATGCCCTGCGCGCCCTCGAAGAGCACGCTCTTGCCTTCGCCCCATGCCTGTTCAAGCTCGGAGGACACGTCCGTCAGATGCGGGATGATGCGCGGCGCGACGGCCATCACTTCATCGAACACGGCGTCAACAGACAAGGCTTCAACGCCGTACAGCGCCGTGAACAGGACGTTCTTTTCCTTGAGGGCGGCGGCGATCTTCGCTTTGAGCAGGCCGGGATCGGCCAGATCCGAGGCGCGCACCCCCACGCGGGCCACCTTGTCCTCATAGCAGGGGCCGATGCCGCGGCCGGTAGTCCCGATCTTCTGGCCCTTTTCGAGCTTGTTCTCGCGGGCCTTGTCCAGCAGCTTGTGGTACGGCATGATGAGGTGGGTCTTTGAACTGATTTTGAGGCGTTTCGGGGAAACGTCCACGCCCTGCCCGATGAGGGTATCGAGTTCTTCCACGAACACGACGGGATCAAGGACGACGCCGTTTCCGATCAGGCAGATCTTGCCTTCGTGCAGAATGCCCGAGGGAACAAGATGGAGCGCGGCTTTCTTGCCGTCCACAATGACGGTATGCCCCGCGTTGTTTCCGCCTTGAAAGCGGACCACGTAGTCGATTTCCTGAGCCAGAAGATCGACGAACTTGCCCTTTCCCTCGTCGCCCCACTGGACGCCGACGATCACCACATTGGACATGGGTTACTCCTTGATACCTGTATTCACTATGCTTCGCGTTTCCGATCCGTCAGGATCGCTGGGGGGAAACCCGCAACAGTCCATGAAGATCCAGCTTGGAGTCTACAAAGGTTCAGCGGGATCGTCAACGTGAATCGGGCCGAAAAAACGGTTTTCCTGCGTCCTCAGCCTTTTCCGCCGGGCTCTTTGGAGGCGTCCGGCTCCGGGCTGCGGTGCGGGCGGAACGGGATGACCGTGGCCTTGCGCCTGGGCTTTGCGGGAACGGGGGCTTCCTTCGGGGGGGCAGGGAAAAAGCCCGGATCCGCCACGGGCTGCGAGGCCGCGCCGGGATGCACCTGCGCCGACCAACTGTAATTGAAAAGCTGGTTTTTCCACCGCTTGGCCTGAATGAACGAAAGAACCAACGCCGCCTCTTCCCAGCGCTTCGTAGGCTCGAAGTGGGAAACGGCGGCGGCGTACTTGTCCCAGAGCGCCAAAAGGGAAGCCTCGTCCAGCGCATCGAGCTGGCGGGCCATTTTGATCAAAAGCTGTTCCATAAGGGGGGCTTCCTCCTCGAACGGGATGCAGGGGGCGGCATGAGCGCCTCGGCGGCCTTCCGGGCAAGGCGGCGGAACATCCCCGCGCCTCTTCCCTTGCCGCACACCCGCGACATGCTACGCCAATCCGCCGAGGGGTTCAAATGGAATTTGCCCGCCAGCGCGGGTTATGATAGGGGATACCGATCCGCTTTTACCCGACCAACCTCAGGAGACGCCATGTCCAGCCTCAAAGATATGTATCGGACCGTATTGAAGGACACCTTCCCGGACACCATGACCATCACGCTCGGCGACGCCGTGCTCACCTACAAGAAACGCACATGGCACATCGACGGCGAAACCAAGGGGCTGCGTTACGGCGAAAACCCCGATCAGCCCGCCGCCCTGTATGAAATGGAATCCGGCAGACTCGCCATCGACGGCGTCGAATGGCGCGGGCCGCAGGGCATCATGTCCGCCCTCACCGAGGCGCAGATGCTGCAGGCCGGGAAGCACCCCGGCAAGACCAACCTCACCGACGTGGACAACGGCTGCAACATCCTCCAGTACCTCGCGGAACGCCCCGCCGCCGTCATCCTCAAGCACAACAACCCCTGCGGCGCGGCGTGGTCGAAGGAAAGCGTGGGCGACGCCCTGACCAGGGCCTTCTGGTGCGACCGCATCGCCGCCTTCGGCGGGGCCGTGGTCGTCAACCGCCCGCTGGACATGCAGGCCGCCGACCTCATCGCCGCCAATTATTTTGAAGTGGTCGCCGCCCCCGACTTTGAGGAAGGCGTTCTCGAAAAGCTCGCCTCCCGCAAAAACCTCCGTATTTTCAAGCTGCCTGCCCTCGCCCGCCTCGGCGAACTCGCGGGCGTCCCTTTCCTTGACGTCAAAAGCATGGCCGACGGCGGCATCATCCTCCAGCAGTCCTTCGTGAACCGCATCCGTTCCGCCGAGGACTTCATCCCGGCGGTCGCCACCACCAAGGACGGCCTGACCGTCTCCGCCCGCAAGCCCACCCCGCAGGAAGCCGACGACCTCGTCTTCGCGTGGGCCGTGGAAGCGGGCGTGACCTCCAACTCGGTCATCTTCGCCCGCAACGGCGCCACGGTCGCCATCGGCACCGGCGAGCAGGATCGCGTGGGCTGCGTGGAGCTGGCCATCTTCAAGGCGTACACCAAGTACGCGGACACGCTGGCCTTTACCCGCCACGGCATGACGCTCTATGAGCTCAAGCTCAAGGCGAAGGAAGACGCCGAAGCCGCCGGGCAGCTCGCCGCCATCGAAGCGGACACCCAAAAGGCCAAGGGCGGCCTCGCCGGTACGGTGCTCGTCTCCGACGGCTTCTTCCCCTTCCGCGACGGCGTGGACGTGTGCATCGCGCAGGGCGTGACCGCCATCGCGCAGCCCGGCGGCTCCCTCCGCGACTACGAGGTCATCGGGGCCGTCAACGAAGCCTCCCCTCAGGTGGCGATGGTCTTCACCGGGCAACGTTCGTTCAAGCACTAAGAAGATGGGAAGGGGCCCTTTCAAAATGAAGGAGCCCCCTTCCCCTCTCAGGGATTCCATAAAGGCAAAGAGGGCGCGGATGTTCAGGCTACGGCCTTTCCGGGGCCCTTGCGTGTGGCGGAATATCCCGCGGGACATTCGGTAATGAGGATGTATGACGCCGGGGTTCTTGCGTGTGCGGAATATCCCGTGACGCCGCCATCGCCGCCTGCCCGTACAGGCCGGGGCCCTTGCGTGTGCGGAATCTTCTCATAGGATAAAAAGGCCGCCTTTCCCCTGCACCAAAACAATTTTTGGGAGGGAGACAGGAAGGTTTTCGGGGGAGGGAGCCTTTCCCCGAAAAGGTTCCTCCCTCCCCCGGCAACAGAAGGATTCAAGATGGTTCAAGGCTTGGTTCGTTACCCCGGCGCGGGGTGTGTGGTTGAATTCATGCAGGGCAACGCGCCCCAGATCGCATGGGTGCTGGAGGAACAGAACGGCAGGCTCCGCCTACTGCTTCCGAACCGCCGGGAAACGGCCCTGCAAGCCGCGCGCATCCTGCCGTGGCCCGGCCCGGCCTACGAAAAGAACTGCTCCCGCGACGCGGCGCTGGAAATCCTCGAACGCCACAAGAGCCGCCGGGAGGTCGCCAACGTCGATCCGCTGGAACTCTGGGAACTGGCGCAGGGCGAAGTGGAACAGGCTCCGGCCCAATGGTTCGCGGAACTCGCCATGAGCGATCCGGACATGGACGCTGTGGCGGCCTGCGGGCACGCGCTCATGCAGGCCAAGAGCCATTTCAAGTTCAACCCGCCGAATTTTGAAGTTTACCCCGAAAGCGTCGTCGCCGTCCGCATGGCCGAACAGGAAGCCGCCCGCAAGCGTGAAGAGCTCGTCAACAAGGGCAGCGCCTTCATCCGCCTGCTGTGGGAAATCCACCAGAAAAAAAGCACGCAGTCCCCAGAACGGGCCGCCGAATCGCTGGAGCCCGATGTCCGCGAACGGCTGCGCCGCACCATCATGAACCGCATCGCCGATCCCGATACCTCGGAGGATGACGGGCTCTGGAGGCTCATGGTCAAGGGGCTGCCCGACGATCCCTTCATGCCGCTCCACCTCGCGCAGGCATGGGGGCTCGTGGAACCGCACCACAACTATTGGCTGGACAGGGCCGGATACGCCCCCGGCAACGGCTGGAGCGAAGGGCACCGGGACGAGCTGGATGCGCTGCTTGCGAAAGCGGAGGAGGACGAACGGCAAGAGCCGACCTTCCCGGACAGTCCCATCATCAGCATCGACGCCCCGACCACCCGCGACGTGGACGACGCCTTCTTCATCGAAGCCCGTCCCGGCGGCGGCTGGAACCTGACGTTGGCGCTGGCCTGCCCCGCCTTCCGCTGGCCCTTCGGGGGGAAGCTGGACAAGGCCGTCTTCAGCCGCGCCACCAGCATCTATCTGCCGGAAGCCACCCACCACATGCTGCCGGAAGCCCTCGGCACCGGGGCCTACAGCCTGCTCGCCCAAAAGACGCGGCCTTCCCTGCTCATCGAATGCACCGTGGGGGCCGACGGGCTCGTGACCGCGTGCGAGCCGCGCGTCGGCTATGCCCGGCTTGCGGCGAACCTATGCTATGAGGATTGCGAAACCGCGCTGGACGGCGGGGAGTCCCCGGCGTCCCCCTATCTGGGGCAGCTCCGGCAGGCCCTCGAACTTGCGCGGGCCCATCAGGAACGCCGCATCGAAAAGGGCGCCGTCATCATCGAGCGCCCGGACATCGTGATCAGCCTTGAAGGGGACGGCGAAAACGTCACCGTTTCGCTGGATGAAGATCCGCCCGCGCCCAAAGCCCACCTGCTCGTTTCCGAACTGATGGTTCTGGCCAACGCGGCGCTGGCGGCATGGGCCAAGGAACACGGCGTCGCCCTGCTCCACCGGACGCAGGACGTCGCCATCCCCAAGGAATTTTCAGGCATCTGGCAGACGCCCCTTGAAATCGCCCGTGTGGTCAAGGCGCTGGCGCCCGCCGTGCTGGAAACCAATCCACGCCCCCATGCAGGGCTTGGGGAAGCGATGTATGCGCCGTCCACGTCCCCGCTGCGCCGCTATCCTGACATGATCAACGAAACGCAGATCATTTCCCAGCTCCGGGACGGCAAGCCGCGCTGGAGCAAGGAAGAGCTCGATGCCCTGCTTCCCCTGCTCAATGCGCATCTCGACGCCGCCGGGCAGGTGCAGCGTTTCCGGCCCCGCTACTGGAAGCTGCTCTATTTCAAGCAGCAGGGCGACCGCTGGTGGCCCGCCGTCATCACTGATGAAAACGACGCCTTCGTCACCGTCAACATGCCCAAGGAACAGATGATCGTCCGGGCACGCCGCCAGTTCTTCGGCGAGCGCGCGCATCCGGGGCAGGAGCTTGAAATCCGCCTCGGCAAGGTGCATCCTCTGCAAAACGACTTCCAGCTTCTGGAAACCAGAGAAATCTAAGGAAACGCCATGTTCGACATCCTGTGGATATGCCTTACCTACTGCATCGGTTCCGTCCCGTTCGGCCTGGTCTTCGCCAAAACCTTCTGCCGCATCGACCCCCGCACGGCCGGGAGCGGCAACGTGGGGGCGACCAACGTAGCGCGCCTCTGCGGAAAGGCATGGGGGGCGGCCACGCTTGCCTGTGACCTCCTGAAAGGCGCCATCCCGGTCTTCGTCGCCATGCAGTATTCGACGTCGGAGCTCGTCTGGACGCTCACGGCGCTGGCGGCGATCCTTGGGCATCTCTACTCCTGCTTCCTCGGCTTCAAGGGCGGCAAGGCGGTGGCGACCTCCATCGGCGTGCTTATCCCGCTGGCGTTCTGGCAGCTCCTCATCGCCGTCTGCATTTGCCTGTTCCTGATCTGGCGTTCCGGCTTCGTTTCGCTCGGCTCGCTGGCCCTCGTAACGGCCATGCCCATCCTGCTGGCCCTTTCCGGCAAATTCAGCCTCCTGCCGCTCTCGCTGATCATCCTCGCGCTGGTCTTCTGGAGCCACCGAGAAAACATCCGCCGTCTCGCCAAGGGCGAGGAAAAGACGTGGATTAAGAAGTAAGTGATTATGGAATCGGGGGAAGGGAGGAGGAACCTTTCTGGAGAAAGGCTTCCTCCTCCCTTCCCCCGAACCCCCTTCCCTCCACCTCCCAAGACTTTCGGCTGATGGGGAGGCGGCGCGGAGGGAGCCCGTTCCGGCAACAGGCCGGGAATCCTGAGCAACAAAAAACAACCGCCCGGAGACGCTACTCATGGCATTGAGCATCGGCATCGTCGGCCTTCCCAACGTGGGCAAGTCCACCCTTTTCAACGCGCTGACCAAGGCACAGAACGCACAGGCCGCAAACTACCCCTTCTGCACCATCGAGCCCAACAAGGCCACGGTTCCCGTCCCCGACCGCCGCATCGACGCGCTCGTCGATTTGGTGCACCCGCAAAAAACGATTAACGCCACCGTGGACTTCATCGACATCGCCGGGCTCGTGCGCGGGGCCAGCAAAGGCGAGGGGCTCGGCAACCAGTTCCTCGGCAACATCCGCGAATGCGCCGCCATCCTTGAAGTTGTGCGCTGTTTTGAGGATGACGACATCACCCATGTGGACGGTTCGGTCGATCCGCTGCGCGACATCGAAACCATCGAAACGGAACTCCTGCTCGCCGACATCCAAAGCGCGTCCAAGCGCCACGAACGCATGGTCAAGATGTCCAAGGGCGACAAGGATGCCCGCGTAGCCGCCGACGAAATGGGCCGCCTTCTGGAGCACCTCAACAACGGCAGCCCCGCCTCCACGTTTGAGGCCAAGGACTGCCCCGCCTTTGCCGCCGCGTGGCATGAACTCGGCCTTTTGACCGCCAAAAAGATCATCTACTGCGCCAACGTGGATGAGGACAGCCTTGCCGGGGACAACGCCCATGTGACGCGCCTCCGCGAATTCGCCGCCACGCGCAACATCGAAGTCGTCAAGATCTGCGCCCGCATCGAAGAAGAATTGCAGGGGCTTTCCGACGAAGAGCAGCGTGAAATGCTTGGTGCGTACGGCATTGAGGAAAGCGGCCTTCTGCGCGTCATCCACTCCGGGTACAAGGCGCTCGGCCTTGCCAGCTACTTCACCGCCGGGGAAAAGGAAGTGCGCGCGTGGACCATTCAGGACGGCTGGAAGGCTCCGCAGGCCGCGGGCGTCATCCACACGGACTTCGAGCGTGGCTTCATCCGTGCCGAAGTCATCAGCTTCGACGATTACGTCAAGTACAAGACGGAAGCCGCCTGCCGCACAGCCGGAGTCCTCCGCACCGAAGGCAAGGAATACGTCGTCAAAGACGGCGACGTGATGCACTTCCTGTTTAATGTGTGAGAAATCGGGGGAAGGGAGGAGGAACCTTTCTGGAGAAAGGCTTCCTCCTCCCTTCCCCCGAACCCCCTTCCCTCCACCTCCCAAGACTTTTACAAGCGGGCTTCAGATGTGCGTTGGGTGACGGGACGGGCCGCATTGAGACCCTCCCCATATTCTCGACCTTCAATAAAACGAGTTTTTAGAAAACAATGAGCTGAAATGGTTCTCCATTCCAGCTCATTGTTTTTTATAATAAAATAGACTGGTACCGAAGGCACGTCTCCTGTTCCCGCACAGGAAAACCCAAGCCATGCGGGGCACCATAGGCGCTCTTGATTTCCCCTATTCCCACACGGGAAAGCCCATCGGCAAATGCTGTGCTTGGCGACAGCATCAATTTCCCCTATGCCCACACGGGAAAGCCGTCGCGCCGCCTCCCCACCAGTCGAAAGTCTTTGAAGGGATGGGGGGCGCGGGGGGAAGGGAAACTTTCTCCAGAAAGTTTCCCTTCCCCCCGCATTCTCCCCTACCTATTTGCTGTGCCCGTAAATGCCGCCGGCAAGGGCGCCGAGGCCGCCGCCGATGAGGGCGCCGGTCGTCCCGCTTCCGCCGGTGAGGGCGCCAAGGCCCGCACCGAGGATCGCACCCCCGGCAGCGCCGCTCAAGAGGCCCTGCTGGGTCTTGTTCATGTTCGTGCAGCCAACGGCCCCAAAAACCAAAGTGCCAACCAAAAGTATGGCGGAAAGACGTTTCATCGCACTTCTCCTGTCACCCCTTCCGGGGTGGGATTATCAAGATATGCCGCCGGGCTACTTGCCGGCGGGAACCATGAATTCGTACCAAAGCACGTCAAAGACTTCGCGGTTCGCCTGATCCGGATGCGCGGCATACCACGCGTCCACCTTTTTCTGGATATCCGTCCAGTTGGTGTCGCCGAAAGCTGTTATCCATGCCGTAACGAACGGAGAGGCCTTCGTCCCCTGTTTCTGGGCGATCAACTGTTCGATGGCGATGATGTTGGATGCACCATACAAAAAGGCCAGCTTTTCGTTTTGGGAAGACTGCAGCCAGTGCTTGCCGGTCAAATCCGCGGTAGACTGCGCCGCAGCCGCAGGCAGGCACAATGCGCAAACGAGCGCCGCCGCAAAGACAACCTTGGTGAATCGAGCTATCATAAGAAACCTCCTTTTCGCCGCATAGCTGCCGCGTGATTCCTCAAAGGGAACATATTTGCGGGATGGTTTCAAGTAGAACTACAGTCTTCTAATACCGTTGGCAGGCCATGAAAGGCAAGAGGCATCAGCGGGCGGAAAGGCGGGCAAGCCGCTCGAAACGGCGGTGGGTCAAATGGCAAATCGCGGCGGCCAGCGCATCGCCCGTGTCCACGGCCCAATCGGGCTTCACGCCGAGTACGCGCCCGACCATAAAGCTGACCTGCTCCTTGTCGGCCCTGCCGACGCCCACCAGCGATTTCTTGATCACCGTGGGTTCGTAGTCCCGCACAGGCAAATCGTAGGCCGCACAGGCCGCAATGGCCGCGCCGCGGGCTTGGCCGAGCTTGAGCGCGGTCGCCGCATTCTTGGCGGTAAAAACCTGTTCCACAGACGCCTCATCCGGCTTCAGGCGGCCGAGCACCTGATGCATTTCCTTAAAGATGACCCCAAGCCGGGAAGCGAACTCGCCGTTGAGCGGAGGGCGGATAACCCCGCAATCCACAAGCTGGAGCACGCCGGACACTTCGCGCACCACTCCCCACCCCGTATTCCGGGAGCCGGGGTCGATGCCGATGATGGTGATGGATTGCGACATGAAAAAAAGAGGGAAGAGATTTCCGCGCCCCGAATGGAGACACGGCAAAAAGCGGGGCGCCCCCACCGGAAAACGCCGGGGCGCTTCCATCTTGAGAAGGAGCAACAGGGCGCTGTTTTTGCCACAATGGCAGATTTTGGAAAGGGAGGGAAAACATTTCCAAAGGAAAACGCTTTCCCTCCCCTCTACTTTCAAAACAGCACGGCCTAAACAGCCTTACAACTGGGCCATGATTTCGTCGGAGATGTCCGCATCGGAATAGACGTTCTGGACATCGTCGTTGTCTTCAAGCAGTTCGATGAAGCGCAGGAGCTTGCGGGCGGTTTCGAGATCGACTTCCATCGTGCTCTGGGGAACCTGATTGAGCTCGGCGGAAATCATTTCCAGCCCGGCGCCTTCAAAGGCTTCGCGGACGGCATTGAAATCGGCCATAGCGGTCTGGATTTCCCACACGTCGCCTTCATCACGCAGATCATCGGCACCCGCTTCGAGCGCGGCTTCCATCAACTGGTCTTCGGTATATTTTTCCTTGGAGAACTGGATGACGCCCTTACGTTCAAACTTCCAGCTCACACAGCCGTTTTCGCCCATAGACCCGCCGCCCTTGCTCATCAGATGGCGGATTTCGGCCACAGTACGGTTGCGGTTGTCGGTCGCGGTTTCCACGATGACGGCGACGCCGCCCGGACCGTAACCTTCGTAGTTGATTTCCGTGAGATCGCCGCCGGCATCCTGACCAGTACCCTTGCGGATGGCGGCTTCGATTTTATCCTTGGGGAGGTTGATCGCCTTGGCAGCGGCAATGGCCGCACGCAGGCGGGAATTACCGGCAGGATCGCCGCCGTTCTTGGCTGCGATGATGATTTCCTTGGCTGCCTTGGTAAATTCCTTACCTCGTTTGGCATCCTGGCGACCTTTACGGTGCTGGATGTTGGCCCATTTGCTGTGTCCAGACATTGAATCCTCCTGAATGTTTCAAAACAAGGCCGGAGCAATGTTCCCCGGCTGAAGCCTCTGCGGGGCCGGCCTCCCCCATACCTTCAAACAAGGAAAAGGGTCATAGCCGGGGCCGCGCAAACAGTCAATCCCGGACGCTTTCCGCCTCGCGCCCCTTGAAGCCCAGCCCGACGAAAAACGTCTCTTTGCTTTCCATGCGGGAACTTTGAGGCTTGAATGAGGTCACACGGGCAAAACGGGGACGCATTCCCTTGAGCAGTTCCCCGACGTCCGGCCCCATGAAAATCTTGACCACAAAACTGCCGCCCTTCACCAAATACGTTTCGGCGACGGCAAGCGCTTCCAGACAAAGCTCAAGGGAGCGGGCCTGATCGGTAAATTTCGTTCCGGTCGTCTGCGGGGCCATATCGCTCATGACGACATGGAAAGGCCCCGTTTCAGCGAGCTGCCGCTCAAAAGCCTCGGAACGCTGAAACACGTCTTCCTGATGAAATTCCACATTGGGAGGGAAAACGGTGGCCGTGCTCTGGATATCGCAGGCCAGCACCTTGCCCTGAGCGCCCACGCGCTCCGCCGCGCCGAGCGACCACGAACCGGGAGCCGCCCCCAGATCCAGCACTTTCATGCCCTTTTTGAAAATCTTGAAGCGCCCGTCTATTTCCTTGAGCTTATAGACGGAGCGGGCAGGATAGTTTTCCCGTTTGGCCTTGAGGAAGTAATGATCACGATATTCTTTCATAGTATCTCCACCTTGTAACCCAAAAACCTCCAAATCACCAGAGGTATGGAGCGGAGGGAACCATGTTTTTTCGGCCCTGCGCCGAGGCGGTTACATCCTGTCGCAATAGACGGAATTGAGGAATTCCTCCATCGCCTCGTCGGCAAGGGCGATATACTCGGAAAGCGGAAAAGCCTTTCCGCATTTGGGACAAAACATATGCACCTCATGGCAAGACCGTTCGATG
The DNA here is from genome assembly GCF_057864385.1 of Bilophila sp. Classification (NCBI taxonomy): domain Bacteria; kingdom Pseudomonadati; phylum Thermodesulfobacteriota; class Desulfovibrionia; order Desulfovibrionales; family Desulfovibrionaceae; genus Bilophila; species Bilophila sp. The sequence goes on from NZ_DBMAFI010000004.1 coordinate 75,532, forward strand.
AACAGCGGCGTCCCGCAATGTTTGCAGCGCACCGTCGTCTGAACCTTCCGGGCACGGGAAAACGAACCCCACATAGCGTACCTCCAAAATCGCTTTGCCCTATACGACACAAAGAATTTCGTCAAGCGAAGAGGCGTGTTGGAAAAAGCGCAGGCGGGCAAAAGAAGCAAACGGCCCTGCCGCGGAAAACGATCGGCGGTTTCTTTCCCAGGGGCCTGCCACAGCAACAGGTTGATATTCCATTTCATGCCATTCAAGCCAGATGCAGGGGAAAGCGCTTTCCGTCACAGGCCCGCCGGAAAGTGCCTTTAAAAAATACAATAAATCTGACTATTCTCGACTTGGAAATCCAATGCTATGACAGAGCCTTTTTGAAAGGCTGTGCCAGAGAAAACGGCCGATGTTTTTTCTTGAAGCTCCAAAGGAACAACCAAATGCCTTTTCCGCCAAGGGGAAAACTAGAGAAAAGGGGAAAACTGGAGAAAAAGGCTGTATTTTCACTATTCTGTGGAGATGAAGCAGCCATATGCCCTGACAGGGCCTTTTGAAACTCCACATAAGGAAGCAATGGGATGTTCCGGCTATGAAGATTGCCAACATCCATAAACACATTGTATTTTCACTCCATTATCAAACGGAATGAACCGATTCCATGACAGTCCCCCCCTAATAAATTGGCTCTGTTATAAGTTTGTGGTTGTTTCATCTCCACAGTGCGGTGAAAATACAGCCTTTTTATCCGTTTTCCCCTTGGCGGGATCCACGGCTAAGGCCTTTTTCCGGTTATCCCTTTGGAACTCCAAGGAAAAAAGCATCAACCATTTTCTATAACACAGCCAAAAAATTTTCCATAAGCTGTTCCGCCCGCCTCCAAACGGGAAAGCCGCCGTGCCGCCTCCCCACCAGCCGAAAGTCTTTGGGGATGAGGGATGGGGGCACGGGGGAAGGGAGAAGGGGGCTTTCTCCAGAAAGTCCCCTTCTCCCTTCCCCCGATTCACACTACAGCATATTCACCGGATCGATATCCAGCGAAATGCGCAAGTTCGGGGGCGAGGCAAGGGGCAGAAGCACGCCATAGAGGGCCCGGATCGATTGCCAGTCGCCGGCCTTGAGGAGGCATTGAAACCGCCTGCGGCCCCGCAGGAGCGGCAGAGGCGCGGGCGCAGGGCCAAGGACGGTTACGCCCTTGCTCTCCGAACGCAACAGGGCCGTAATCCGCGCGAGCTGCGTCGGCCCGTCCGCCCAGTCCATAGGGTAGGAAATCCGCAGCAGGGCCAAATTGATGAAGGGGGGATAGCGCCGCCGCCTGCGCAGGGCGATCTCGTGTTCGTAAAACCCTTCGTAATCCCCGTTCTTCACGTACTGCCAGCAGTAGTGGTTCACGTCACGGGTCTGGATAATGACCTGCCCCGGCTTCCCGCCGCGCCCGGCCCGGCCCGATGACTGCACCAGCAATTGAAACGTCCGTTCCGCCGCCCGGTAGTCAGGCAAATTGAGGCCGATATCCCCGTCAGCCACCACAGCCAGCGTCACATGCGGAAAATGGTGCCCCTTTGAAAGCATCTGGGTGCCGACAAGAACCTGCGCCTCCTGCCGGGCGAAAGACTCAAGGATCTCCTCCATGCGCCCCGGACGGCGGGTGCTGTCCCGATCCAGGCGCAGAACCCGGCCTCCCGGAGGCAGGAGCGTCCCGATATACTCTTCGACCCGCTCGGTTCCCTGCCCCATAGGGTGGAAATGCAGCCCCTTGCAGCTTGGGCAGGGCGACGGGAACGGAACCGAATACCCGCAGTAGTGGCAAACCAGCCGTTCGCGCCCCTTGTGGTAAGTCAGGCCAATATCACAATGCGGGCACCGGGCCACCTTCCCGCAGTCGATGCAGTACATCAGCGGGGCATAACCACGCCGGTTCAGAAGGATCACCGCCTGATCCCCCTGCTCCACCGTCTCCTTGAGCGCGGAGAGCGTCTCCGGGGCCAGAATGGACTCGGCGCAGTCCACGGATCGGATGTCCACCAGCCTGATCGCAGGCAACGTGCCGCCGCCCACACGTGCCGGAAGCATGGACATCGGGATTTTCGCCTCGCGTACCGCGTAAAACGTCTTGAGATCCGGGGTCGCGGATCCGAGCACCAACAGCCCTTTAGCCTGCGCGATGCGGAACCACGCCACTTCTTTGGCCTGATAGGTAAGCCCTTCATCCTGCTTAAAGGAAGAGTCATGTTCCTCGTCCAGCACTACGGCCCCAAGGGACGGCAACGGCAGAAACAGGGCGGAACGCGTCCCGACGACAAGGCACGGTTCGCGGCGTTTCGCCAGCTCGCGGAACGTCTTTTCGCGCAGGGCGGCCGACTGGTAGCCATGAAAAAAATAGAGCGGCACATCCGGCAGCGCAAGCGAGGCATCCCGGCGCAGCTTCAAAGCGAGCGCCACTTCCGGGGCCAGCAGCAGCATGGAACGGCCACGGCGCAGGCATTCCTTGGCCAATTCCATATATACGGCCGTTTTGCCGCTTCCGGTCACGCCGAACAGCAGGTGCGACGCGGGATTCCCGGCATCGAGATCCGCACGGAACGAAGCCAGCGCCGCCTCCTGCGCTTCGGAAAGCGTGAAAGGGGCTTCCGATGCGGGGGGCAGCAGATTACAGCCGGTTTCCTCTTCCGCACAGCCGGCCTCAAGGCATTGCAGGCCAATCAACCCGTTCTTGAGCAAGGATTCAAGCGCCGGGGCGACCCCCTGCCCCATTTGCCGCAATACTTCCCTCCGGGAAACGGCGCCATGCTCCAGCAAAAACTCCAGCAGCTCGATCTGCCGCGTCGCGGTCGGCCTCACCGCCCACGGCGGATCGCAGCGCAGCACGCACAGCTCGCTGGCGGCGGCGTCTTCCCGTGGCCCGAGCAGCTCCGCCCCGCCCCGCATCCACGCCTCACCAAGCGCCGACAGAACCTCCACAGGCAGCTTGGGCAAATCCTTCAGCAGCCGTATCTGCGCCTTGCCTTGCCCTTCCATCGTGCGGAGGCGCATCTGCGTCACCCGAAGCCCAGCAGGGAGCACCATCGCGAGGATCTGCCCCGGCGTCACGGCTTGGCGCAAAGCGAGCTGGCGCACCATTTCCATATGTCCGGGCGGCAGCAAAGGTTCCTTTTCCAGAGGCCAAAGCATGGGCCGCGCCGTTACCCCTTCCGGCAAGGGGGAGCCGTCGCCGAGGACGACCCCAATGCGCAGCATCCCCCTCCCCAGCGGCACGGCAACCCTCAAGCCGGGGCACCATGCAAACCCGGCAAGCCAATCGGGGACGGCATAGGTCAAGGAAGCAAACGGGGGCGTCAGCAAGGCAACGGTTCGGAGCAAGGGAATATCCTGAGGGGTTAGGGGGTCACAACCATTCGGAAACGCGGCGTTGTCCCCTGCGTGGTCCGATACGGAAAGAGGGGATAAGAACGGAAAGGGTTCCACCGCAGTGCAGCAAAAAACAAGGGAAAGCCACCCCATCCGGCTGCACCTCCCGTTGGAGGCCCTGCCGGAAAGATGGTTTCCCTTGTTTATCAAACGTTGTCTGCAATGCCTAGCCGAGCAGTTCGCGCAGCCGGGCCTTCAGGCCGTCGCGCAGTTTTTCATCGCGCAGCCCGAAGTAGACGTTGGCCGTCAAATAATCCACCCAATCCCCGGCGTCGAAACGGATGCCTCCCATCTTCACAGCCAGCATGCCCCGTTCCCGGGTTAGGGAAGCCAGCGCGTCGGTAAGCTGGATCTCGCCGCCGTGTCCGGGCTTTACCCGTGCAAGGTGCTCAAAGATATCCGGGGTCAGCACATAGCGCCCCACGATGGCGAGGCGGGAATCCACCGTGCCTATGGCTGGTTTCTCCACCATATCCGTGATGTTGTAGACGCCGGGGGTGATTTCTTCACCCATGACGATGCCGTAACGGTTCACCTTGTCCGCGGGCACTTCCATGACCCCGATAACCGGCATGCCGTGTTCGGACGCCACTTGGACAAGCTGCGCCAGCCCCGCGTCATCACCGATCATGAAGTCGTCGCCGACCATGACCGCAAAGGGTTCGTCACGTACCATCTCCTTGGCGCACAGCACCGCATGGCCAAGGCCAAGCTGTTTCTTCTGGCGGACGGACATGATGTTGACCATCTCGGCCACATCACGGACTTCCTTGAGCATTTGCAGCTTTCCGGCGCGTTCCAGAACACCCTCAAGCTGAAGGTTATAATCGAAGTGGTCTTCAATGACGCTCTTGTCGCGGTTGGTCACAAAAATGACGTCTTCCACACCGGCACGGATAGCCTCTTCCACAACGTACTGCACAACGGGCTTGTTGTAGACCGGCAGCATTTCCTTGGGAATATTCTTGCTGGCGGGCAAAGAACGCGTCCCCCAACCGGCAACCGGAATGACGACCTTACGAATATTCATGCGGCCCCTTTCCCTCTCAGGAATCTTTTGGGCGTTTCCCCGCGCCCCATCCTTACCGCTCATTCCCCCCATTCGGAAGGAATGCCTCATGACAACAAAATACCGGCCCTGCATGTATCGGGCAAGCACACGGCTTGTTTCCGGCAACACCGTTCCATCGAGGGCTATTCTCTTCCAAAGGACAACGGGGATCTGCCCTCCACATTCCTATTGGAACACGCCGCAAGGCACACGAAGCCCCCAATTTCCCCTATCCGAGCGCTTTTTCCACGATCCCGGCAAGCTCGTTGGCATACACGCGCACCTTGTCCGCATCCTGCCCTTCAACCATGACCCGGCACAACGGCTCCGTGCCCGAATAGCGCAGCAGCACGCGCCCACGGCCTTCAAGCCCTTCCTCAATACGGGCGATGGCGTCAGCGATTTCCGAATTTTCCTCAAAGGGAACCTTGTGTTCGACATGCACATTCCGAAGCTCCTGCGGGTAGGGAACGAGCAGCCCGGCAAGTTCGGACAGGGGACGCCCCTGTTGGCGCATGATCCGCAGGATCTGGAGGGCGGCGAGGAGGCCGTCTCCGGTCGTGCTGTATTCACGGAAAATGAGATGGCCGGACTGTTCCCCGCCAAGAAGGGCCCCTTGTTGGCGCATGGCCGCCACGACATGGCGGTCGCCCACGTTGGTGCGGATAAGCGTGCCGCCCCGCTCCTTCATGAACACTTCAAGCGCCATATTGCTCATGACCGTAGCCACAAGGATGTTGCCCGGAAGCTTGCCCTGCTGCATGAGATCCTGCGCGCACAGGGCCATGATCTGGTCGCCGTCCAGAACGGTGCCCTTCTCGTCCACCACGATGAGGCGATCGGCGTCGCCGTCCAGAGCAAGGCCGATATCGGCCCGCGTCTCACGAACCTTTGCGGCCACCGCCTCAGGATACAGGGAACCGCAGCGGTAGTTGATGTTCAGTCCGTTGGGTTCCGTGCCGATTTTGACGACTTCGGCGCCCAGCTCCTCAAGGGCCAGCGGCGCGACCCTATAATTGGCCCCATTAGCGCAGTCAAGAACCACACGCAGTCCTTCAAGGGACAAGTGCGCGGGGAAACTGTTTTTGAGGTACACGATGTAACGGCCCGGAGCGTCCTTGATCTTATAGGCGCGGCCGGTGTTCGCGGGATCGGGATAATTCCAGTCGAAATTCGGATCCAGCACCATTTCCGTCATGCGATCTTCATCGGCATCCGGGATCTTGAACCCTTCGGCGTCGAAAAACTTGATCCCGTTGTCGCTGAATGGGTTATGCGACGCGGAGATGACCACGCCGACATCCGCCCGCATGTTGGTCGTGAGGAAGGAGATCGCAGGAGTGGGCAGCGGGCCGACGAGAAAGACGTCCATCCCCGCAGCCAGCAGGCCCGCCGCCAGCGCGTTCTCAAACACGTATCCCGAAAGGCGGGTATCCTTACCGATGACCACGCGGCTGCGGCGGTTTTTGTCCCGATAAAACGTGCCCGCGGCAAGCCCCAGACGCAAGGCCACTTCCGGCGTCATGGGGTACTTGTTGACCCGGCCCCTCATCCCGTCAGTCCCAAAAAGACGAACGCTCATCAACTACTCCAAAATCTTTTGTTATAAAACAATGGAACAGACCGCTTATTCGCTCGGATGCCGGGAAACCGACACGGTTTCCGGGCTGATTTTCAGGACGCGCCCGCCTGGGGGCACGGCCACCTGAAGAGGCGCGCTCACAGCCCCGTCCTCCGCAGGCATCGCCGTATCGGCGGGGACGGAAACCTGAAATTGCGCAAGGTACCCGGCATCTCTGACCATCCCCTGAGGGACGGAAACCATGAGGTTCGCCCGTGAAGGCTGGGCGTTTACATTGGGGTTCTCACCCTCAAAGATAATGTCACGCTGCAAACTCAGGGTACGCCTCTTCACATCGATTTTCCACGTCACCTTAACGACCTGCGGATTGAGCTCCACAGCGGGCGGCGCAAGCAGCGGGACATCTTCCGAGACGGCCTTTCCTTCCGCCGCAAGATCCACCGGGATCTCCGCCTGAATCTCCTTCATGGACGAAATGACGCTTGCCGGGCCGCGTACGGTCACCTGCGGCGGCTCGACCACCAAATCCTTCAGCCGCACCGACGAGGCCGCGGGCGAGGCCCTCAGCGCCACCTTGACGGGCAGGTTCGTCTCCATGATCTTGTCCACTTCAAGGATCATCCGGGACGGCGTGACCTCAAGCACTTCATAGGCCCGCAGTTCCGGCGGCTTGCTTTCCCCCGTCGTCAGCGGGATGACGTTCTTGCCCGGCGTCACGCCGGACAGATCCATCGTATATGAGATTTCCCGGTTGGTCATGGAGCGCAGCAATTCCTGCGGCCCGCGAAGGCGCACGCTGATCCTGTTGAGCTGGCCCCCCGTCACGATCAAGCCGGGCGGCAGCCCCTTGTAATCAAGGCGCACCTCGACCACGCGCTCGATTTGCTCACGCGCATTGAGCGTATACCACAACCCGAGGGCAAGGAGGAAGGCCACCAAGAGGTAGCGCCAGTTGCCCTTCTGGGGTTCTTCAGTGTTCGATAACATTGTTCAGCGTCTCTTTCAGTTGTTCGGCATCCGGCATAACCGCCAAGTGGCCCTTGGAGGCCACGCTCACTTCGCCGCGTTCCTCAGAAACGACGATGACCGTCGCATCGCTGACTTCCGTGGCGCCGAGCGCGGCACGGTGCCGCGTGCCGAAATTCTGGCGATCCATCTGCGCCAGCGGCAGGATGCACCCCGCCGCGGCGATGCGCCCTTTGCGGATGATCACCGCCCCATCATGCAGCGCGGTGTTGGGAAAGAAAATGGTCAGCAGCAGTTCCCGGGAAATCCGGGCGTCCAGCACGACCCCGCCCTTCATCATATCACCGAGCTGCACCTTGCCTTCCAAAACGATGAGCGCCCCGATGCGCCGCTTGGCGAAGTACTGGCACACCCAGACGAGATCGCCGACCATGTTTGAAGGCGCGGGACGCTTCTTCCACGAAAGGTACTGCGTCCCCATCGCGGCAAGAGCCTGCCTGATGTCATCATGGAACAGGATCACGATGACGAGGAACAGCGAACCGAACAGGTTCTCAAGCAGCCATGACAGGGAGTAGAGGCCGACGAAGTGCGAGAGGGCGTACACCGCCACCAGAACGACCAAACCGATGAGCGCCGAAAACGCGCGCGTTCCCCGGATAAGAAGCAGGATGCGGTATAAAAGCAGCGTTACGAGGGCGATATCCAGCACGTCACGCCAATAAAAAGACAGGAAATCCATGATCCGGCTCCAAAATGAGCTTTATAGGGTGCGCCGGAAGGATCAGGCGAGAGGGGTCATAGCTTCGACAAGCCGCAGCGCCTGCGCGCAGCCGGCAATATCGTGAACGCGGTGGTAAGGGATTCCCCGCGCAGCCAGCAGCGCGACAGCCATGCGCGTGGCTTCGGCCCGCTGCTCCAGCTCAAGGCCAAGGATTTCCCGGAACATGGATTTCCGGGAAAGCCCCACATACAAGGGACGCCCCAGCGAAGCAAACCGCTCCAGCCCTTTCAGGATAGCTACGGTGTGCTCCTTATTCTTACCGAACCCGATGCCGGGATCAAGCACTATCCGATCCTCCGGCAAGCCGGCCTTGACCAGCCGCGCCAGATTTCTTTCAAAAAAGGCAAGGATCTCCTCCACCACGTTCCCGTAATGGGGGTTCACCTGCATCTCGCGCGGGCTGCCCTGACTGTGCATGAGCACATATCCCGGCTTGTATTCGGCAAGCACGTCGAGCAGCATCGGATCGGCCGCACAAGCCGACACGTCGTTGATGATGTCCGCGCCGCCTTCCAGAGCCGCCCGCGCCGTCCCGGCCTTCAGCGTATCCACGGAAAGGATCGCCTCAGGCCGCTGCCCGCGAAGGCCCGCCACGACCGGCATGAGCCGGGCGATCTCCTCGCCTTCGGGCACGGGTTCGGCAAAAGGACGGGTGGATTCCGCCCCCAGATCGAGCATCCCGGCCCCTTCATCCAACAGGCGGAGGCCATGAGCCACGGCGTTCCGCGGATCGATATACTTCCCCCCGTCGGAAAAGGAGTCCGGCGTTACGTTCACAATGCCTATCAGACAAAAGGGGGCAGGGTTCAACACCCTCCCCCCTCGAAGAATCCATTTGCGTTCGCTGTTCACGTTGTCCTCATAAAACCGAATGCCCCGACATCCGCAGGATGCCGGGGCAAACCGTTTACTGCAGTTTGGTTTCGTCCTGCGTTTTCCCGCCCGTCCCTTCATCATGGGACGGTTCCGCTTCCAGCTTGAAGGTTTCCCCCTCCGCGTCAGCGGAAGCAGGGGCGGGGGCCGCCGGTTCCCGCTTCGCGGCTTCGTCCGCGTCGAAAGGCGGCAGCGGTTCGCCCTTGACGAGCAAATCAATATCGTCGCCGGTGATGGTCTCACGGTCGAGCAGGGCCTTGGCAAGCGCGTGCAGGAGATTGATGTTTTCCTGCAACAGGTTGTGGCAGTTCTCGCGCGCGGTTTCCACCAGCTTCTTGATTTCGGCATCCACGATGCGGGCGGTGTCTTCGCTGTAGTTGCGCGCATGGCCCCAATCGCGGCCAATAAAGACTTCTTCGCCCTGCTCGCCGATGGTCATGGGGCCGACGACGTCGCTCATGCCCCACTCGCAAACCATCTTGCGGGCCATGCCCGTGGCGCGCTCGATGTCGTTGCCTGCACCGGTGGTAATGGTGTCGAAAATGATTTCTTCAGCCACGCGCCCGGCCAGCAGCACCATGAGGTTGTTCTGGAGATACGCCTTGGAATAGCCATGACGATCGCCTTCCGGCAACTGCATGGTCACGCCGAGCGCACGCCCGCGGGGGATGATCGTCACCTTGTGCACGGGGTCGGTTCCGGGCAGCAGCTTGGCAACCAAAGCGTGGCCGCCTTCGTGGTACGCGGTGATCCGCTTTTCCTCGTCGGAAAGGATAAGACTGCGGCGTTCCTTGCCCATCAGCACCTTATCCTTCGCATATTCAAAATCACGCATGAACACGGTGTCCTGACCAAGGCGGGCGGCCTGAAGAGCCGCTTCGTTGACCAGGTTCTCCAGCGCCGCGCCGGAGAAGCCCGGCGTACCGCGGGCGATGACTTCCAGATTGACGCGCTTATCCAGCGGCGTACGGCGGGTATGCACTTCAAGAATCTTCAGGCGGCCCTTCACGTCGGGCGTGGGAACCACAACCTGACGGTCGAAACGGCCGGGACGGAGCAACGCGGGGTCAAGCACGTCGGGGCGGTTGGTCGCCGCGATGAGGATGACGCCTTCGTTGGACTCAAAGCCGTCCATTTCCACAAGGAGCTGGTTCAGGGTCTGCTCGCGCTCGTCATGGCCGCCGCCGAGGCCAGCGCCGCGCTGACGGCCCACGGCGTCGATTTCGTCAATAAAGATGAGGCAAGGGGCGTTTTTCTTGCCCTGCACAAACAGGTCACGGACACGCGAAGCGCCCACGCCTACGAACATTTCCACAAAGTCGGAACCGGAAATGGAGAAGAACGGCACGCCCGCCTCGCCAGCCACGGCGCGGGCCAGCAGCGTCTTGCCCGTACCGGGAGGGCCGACGAGCAGGACGCCCTTGGGGATGCGCCCGCCAAGGCGGGTAAACTTGCGCGGATTGGAAAGGAAGTCAACGACTTCGGAAAGCTCTTCCTTGGCTTCGTCCACACCGGCCACGTCATCGAACGTGACCTTGCCCTGCTCCTGATTGAGCATGCGGGCCCGGGAACGGCCAAAGGACATGGCCCGGCCCGCCCCGCCCTGCATCTGGCGCATGAAGAAAATCCACACGCCGATAAGCAGCAGCATGGGGAACCACGACACCAGCAAGGTCATATACCACGGGGAGTCCTCGACAGGCTCGGCCCGGACTTCGACCTTCTCGGCAATGAGTTTGTCCACCAAGCCGGGATCGTCAGGGACGTAAATCTGGAACGATTTGCCGTCGGTCGTCTTCCCGGTAAGGGTATTCCCCTGAATGACCACCTCGGACACTTCGCCCTTGGCGGCCTGACGCAGGAATTCACTGTACGTCACGCTCGGCTGGGACGAGTGCTGAGGCTGGCTAAACAGGTTGAACACAATGACCATAGCCAGGGAGATGACCCCCCAAAGCATAAGATTCCGCGTAAACTGATTCAAAAGTTACCTCCGTATGGCCCGGCGGCGCCAAACCCCGCCAAGCCTCGGGCACAGTGTAAGTTCTCTTTGAGCGTTTGACAACGGCAGACGGGTTGTCAGGAAAAGCTTTCCTTATGGGGGTCTCCGGCGTCAACAATTCCGTATCAGAAAACACTATGGGGCATCAAGAAATTATATCGGCTCAACTGTATGCGCATACTTTTAAAAAATCTGCACTTCAAAAGGGTTGCGTATATAGGATGCCCAAACGAAGGCACGGAGGCCATGAAAAAAAGCAAAGCGGCGCCTTTTCTCATCCAACGCCCCTATCCGCCTCCCCCAAAACCCGTTACGGCGCCCAGCCGCCCTTTCCCCAAGGCCCTGCCACGGCAAACCATTCCCGTTTCCTTTCTTGAAAGGCTCCGCCAGAGGATATGGCTGTTTCATCTCCACGGTATGATGAAAATAGAGGCTTTTTCTTTGGCCCTGTTATAGCAGATGGTTGTTTCATCTCCACAGTGCGGTGAAAATACAGCCTTTTTCTCCGATTTTCCCCTTGGCGGGCTCCACGGTTAAGGCATTTTGCCGGTTATCCCTTTGGAGTTTCAAGGAAAAAAGCATCAACCATTTTCTATGACACAGCCTTTTCTTTCATTTTTCCGTTGACGGCTCTACGGTTGGGGCATTTTATTGGTTATTCCATTAAAATTTTTGAGAAATAAGACGTCAGCCATTTCCCACGGCACAGCCTCTTGAACTTCCCGATGAACAATCAGCGGCAAACCTCAATGGCGGAGCCGCCAAGGAAAAGGCGCATAAGGCTTCATCACTGTTTCCGTGACACGCTGAAAAAGGGAATACGCGAAAAAGGCGCCTGAGGCCGCACCGCAGGAAACGATTGCAGCTTTATTCCTTGAAGCCCCCAAAAGATACCGGATAAAAGGCCCCAGGCATAGTGCCCGCCGACGAAAAAGCTGAAAAAAAGCGTATCTTCACTACGCCGTGGAGATAAAACAACCATATCCTATGACAGGGCCGCGTATAAAAATCCTGTATATTCACCCTGCTGTAAAAACAAACCGGCCGCATCCCCTGACAGGGCCTTCAAAAAATACGTTCCCCATCAATTCCAAACAAATCCCGGCCCTCACCTGAGAAACCGGGAAAAAAACTTTTGCATGAGAGGCACCCCGCCTCCTGTCGGCTGCATTCGGGAAACAGGGAAGGCGGGCGGAACCAGAAAGCAAAGGCGCCCGCTTCACAAACGGGCGCCTTGCCGGTTCCTAAAAAACGTCTTTGTATAGCTGGCTGATGGTCTCCAAGCTCATTGTGCGCGGGTTTGTGGCGGCGCAGGTGTCCTTCTGGGCATGCCCGACCATTGCGGGGATGTCGCGGGGATCGATGGCCTTCACATACCGGGCGGCGAGCTCGGTGATCGTCGTGGGGATGCCCACGTCCTTCGACAGCGTCTTAATGGCGGAAATCGCCAATTCAGCGGCGGCGCGTTCGGACAGGCCGTCAGTGCACTCGCCCATCATCTGCGCGATGCGCACAAAACGGTCAAGGCGGGAAATCAGGTTGAAAGATTCCACATGGGGCAGGAGGATGGCGTTGCACTCGCCGTGGGGCAGGCTGTAGAAGCCGCCAAGCTGATGCGCCATTGCGTGCACGTAGCCCAATCCGGCGTTGTTGAAGGCCATCCCGGCGAGATACTGGGCATACGCCATGCCTTCGCGGGCTTCCATGTCCTTGCCGTTGGCCACGGCCTTGCGCAGATACTTGGAAACCAGCCGGATGGCCTGCGCCGCGCAAGCGTCCGTCATCGGCGTGGTGTTGGTGGATACATACGCTTCGATGGCGTGCGTCAGGGCATCCATACCCGTGGCGGCGGTCAGGGCCGGAGGCATACCGACCATAAGGACGGGGTCGTTGACCGCGACGTTGGGGGTCAGGAACCAGTCCACAATGGACATCTTCACATGGCGTTCCTTGTCGGTGATCACGCAGAAGCGCGTCAGCTCCGAAGCGGTGCCCGCCGTGGTGTTGATGGCGATGTAGTGCGGCAGCATGTGCTTGACCTTATCCACGCCTTCGTACTGGTAGATCGCGCCGCCGTTGGAAAGCAGGATGCCTATGCCCTTGCAGCAGTCGTGCGAAGAGCCTCCGCCGATGGAAATCAGGCCGTCGCAGCCGTCGGCCTTATACTGGGCGACGCCTTCGGTCACGTTTTCATCGGTGGGATTCGGCACGGTCTTGTCATAGATGCTGTACGGGATGTTGTCGCCGTCCAGAATGTCCGTAATGATCTTGAGGATCCCCGTGTTCACGATGCCCTTATCGGTGACGATCAGCGGCTTGGTGATATGATAGGTGCGGACATAATGAGGGATACCGTGGCACGCGCCCACGCCGATCAGGGAAATGCCCGGAACAAAAAAACTGTGCATTTTGCCAGGAACAGACATGTTCAATCCTTACCGTCAAAAAGAGAGGTGAAAAAGAAGCCTCGACCGGATGCGCTTTCATGGGCGGCACCATAGCCACCGCCGCGGTACGGCGTCATCAAGGAGTTTTGAGTGATTAACCAAACACGACTCTCACTAACCCAAATGTTCCCGGTTGGCTACCCCGAAAATGCACATTTTTTCACGAAAACTAGAATCATCCAACAAATCGGAATAGCGTGAGAAAAAGCAGCGGAACCGCCGTTCCGGGAGGCACGAAGCCGCATGGGGACGCGTCTTTCCCTAAGCGGTGCGCCAACAGCAACCTATGGCCTGTCCGTTTTATGCCATCTTCCCAAACACCGGCAACATCCCAATGTAACGGCTGCTCCACCGAGCGGCAATCCCGACGCTGTGGGAGCACGCCGATTGATGCTTCATAACGGACAACGGCACGTCCGGCAAGACTCACCCCATCCGTTTTATTCCCCGCACCCCAAATGGACGGGCACGGAGGCGACCGGGCACGCATGGAAAGGCCATCCATGCGGGGATGGGGTTCCACGCAGCGCCCCCTGTACGGGATAAGCCCGGACAGGCGCGGAAGACATGATTTTTCACGGCATGGGCTAGGCCGTGCCGTCAATCAGATATAATCTATTAAAATTATTTAACCATTTTCAAAATTGCAAAATATTTTTAATAATTTAAAATAATTACACACAAAAACAACAACACAATCTAGAAAACGGCTGTGCCATAGAAAATGGTTGATGCTTTTTCCCTTGAAGCTCTAAAGGAATAACCGGCAAAATGCCTCAGCTATGGATTCCGCCAAGGGGAAAACTGGAGAAAAAGGCTGTATGTTCACCGTGCTGTGAATATGAAACCATCACATGCTATGACAGGGCCTAAAAAATTCATAACAAGCCGCACTGGGGCGCTGTGCGGCTTTCAGGCCCGCATCTTCCTTCCCCACGCGACATCATTCAGGGCTTCATTTCCACACCCGTCAGCCCCTCAATAAGCGGATACCTCCCAGCCCGTTATCCCTCAACGGCAGAGCCCCCTTTTTGCCAAGGCTCGGCCATAGGATGTGGCCCCTCCATCCCCCCAGTAATGATGGAAATGCGGCCTTTTTCCAGCTTTTTTGTTGGCCGGCGCCATAGCTGAGGCATTTTATTGGTTAGGCCCTGTCATGATATGTAATTGTTTTATATTCGCAGTATGGTGAAAATACGGACATTTTCCCCAGCCTTTTCCATTGATGGGCTCCATATTTGGGGTCTTGTATTGTTCTTCCTTTGGAATTTCAAAGAAAATAAAGCACCAGCCATTTCCTATGACACAGCCATTGGTCATCCCTTTGGAGCTTCAAAAGTAAGGTATTCATCATTTCCTACGGCACAGCCTTTGCCAACAACCGGAAACGATCCATTGAAGCCTTTTCCCCCACCAGCAGGGCCCCCACGCCGCCCCCCCAAAGGCAACCTGACGTGCGCATCTCTTTTCAAGGTGGGGGAAGATGTTCCGGCCTTCTGCAAAACTTGCGTTTCCGCCGCGGCCCCATGCCCCGGCCCGCCGCTCCGAGGGTAGATCGGACATAAAAAAAGCGCCCCGATGCGGACATCGGGGCGCTGATGGATCAAGCCAAACTAGTAGCGCGGAGGACGCGGGGCACGGGGCTTGGCTTCGTTGACACGCAGGGTGCGGCCACCGAAATTAGCGTTGTCCAAAGCTTCAATAGCAGCAGAAGCACCGGGTTCTTCCATTTCCACAAAACCGAAGCCACGAGCACGGCCGGTTTCGCGATCGCTCACGAGTTTCACAGAAACGACCGGGCCGTAATCGGCAAAAAGGCTCTGAACCTGTTCTTCGGTAGCGGACCAAGGAAGGTTGCCGACATAGATAGACTTAGCCATGAAATAAACCTCATCAAAAAAGACACCGTATTCCCGCGCTTGGCCATCTCCAAAACACCTTGGAAACGACGCGGTTCCTCATGGCTGAAGCATGCCCGACACGACAATGGAAGTCAATGCCCTCCCGAATTTTTATCCTTCTTCTCATCAATTTTCTGATCTTCTTCCCAGTCTTTTTCTTTATGGAAAAAAACGGGAAGCACTTTATCAGGGATTGTTCCTCCTCTTTTTACAAAAAAGGAACATTTTAGGCCTATCTTTTGCATAAAAATTTTTCAGGAATCTTTCCCGAAGTTCTTTCTTATCCTTCATCGCCTCTAAAAAAAGATTGCAAAAATGCACAATCCTTAGATTGACCATTCAACCAATCTTAATGGGGCCCTCACGGAAGGATGGGTTCCACGAGCACCCCCTTCCTGTCCGCGGAAACCGGACGCACGGGGATCAGCGTGTGCCCTTCCCCCTGCAGCGGCGTCCGCAGGCGGCAGGGCACATAACATTCGTCCACGCCGTGCTGGCCTGAGGCGGCTCCAGAATCCTCGTTGCAGTCCAGCGCCACGAGCAGCCGCCCACACGTAAGGGTATCCGTCCAAAAGGCTTCGCGCTTGGCCTCCACCACCGCGCGTACGCGGGCGGCACGCTCCTGCCGGACGGCCTTCCCAACCTGATCCGGCAGTTCCGCCGCCACGGTTCCCGGACGCGCGGAATAGGGGAATACGTGCGCATAGGTCAGCGGCAGGCTCCGCACCACTTCCAGCGTCTCCAGCACGTGCGATTCCGTTTCTCCGGGGAACCCCATCAGAATGTCCGCCCCAAGCCCGAAACGGGGCCACAGCTTAGCTACGCCCTCCACCGCCGAAAGCAGCGCCTCCGGCGTATAATGCCCCCGGCGCATGGCCTTCAGCACGTCCGCGCTCCCGCTCTGGAGCGACAGGTGCAGGTGCGGGCAGACCATGCGGGTTTCGGCAAGCGTGGCGATGCCCCGTTCCGTAAGCTGTGCGGGCTCCACGGAACTGATGCGGAAACGCGCCGGATCGGGCCGGGCGCCGCTCCCCCACTCCGGGGCCAGTTCGCGATCCAGATACGACAGCAAGTCCCAGAAGTCCCGGCACCCCTCATTGCGCATAGCATACTGGCGCAGGTTGATGCCGGAAATCATGATCTCGCGATAGCCCGCCTCAAGCAAGCGGCGCATTTCGGCAAGGCACTCCTTCGGGGGGCGGCTCCGGGCAGGGCCGCGCGTCAGGGGGACGATGCAATAGGCGCACCTGTGCGAACAGCCGTCCTGCACCTTCAGCACGGGACGGGCCCGGCGGAACCCGTCGATATGGAAAGGCGGGAACGTGCGGTCACGCGTGGCGGCGCGGGCGGCGGCTTCGGCGGGGGAGGAAGGGAACGGCACTGCGCCTCCCTCTTCCTCACCAGCGAAAAGGACGAGCGGCGGCGCGTCGAGCAGCCGGGATTTATGATCCTGCTCCACAACGCGGAGCACGCCGGGCAGGGCTGCAAGCTGCCTGCGGGCCACCTCGGCGGCGCACCCGGCGATGACGACGGGCACGCCGGGCGCTTCGCGCTGGAGGCGGCGTACGGCCTGCCGTGCGTCGGTCACGGCATTGGCGGTGACGGCGCACGTATTGAGGAGGATCACGTCCGCCTCGGCGGGCACGTCCGTCTCCGCGCCGTCCATGCGCTGCCATGCCTCACGCACGGATTGGGATTCGTACTGGTTGACCTTACAGCCGAAGGTCAGGATGCAGAAAGTCCAAGGGGCATAGTGCATATGATGGGTCTCCCCCGCAGCGCCTGCCGGTTTCCGGTTCGCGTGTACGAATCGGGGAACAGCCCAGGCCGTTTCGGCCGGGGCGGCAACTCGCACGGGGGAAACACCAGTCCCCTGGCAGGGATGGGAATCAGGCGGTCTTTTTCTTGAACTGGATGTCGATGATCTCGTAGTTGATCCGGCCACGCGGGGCGTTGACCGTGATTTCGTCGCCGACTTCCTTGCCGAGCAGGGCCATGCCGACGGGGGACTGGATGGAAATGGTCCCCTTGGCATAGTCGGCCTCGTCCGGGCCGAGCAGCGTGAACTCGCGTTCTTCGCCGGTATCCGCATCCTCCACGGTCACGGTCGCGCCGAAGATGGCCTTTTCGCTGGAAAGGGTCGAAAGATCTATCACATTGAACAGCGCCATGCGCGATTCGATGTACTTGATGCGGGCTTCAAGCATCCCCTGGCGTTCGCGGGCTGCGTCGTAGCCGGCGTTTTCTTTCAAATCGCCTTCTTCGCGGGCTTCCTTAATGGCCTGGATAACGTGAGGACGCTCTTTCTTCAGACGGTCCAGCTCCTGTTCAAGGGCTTGGAAACCTTCTTTGGAAATGGGGATACTGCTCATGTTGAAATCTCCTGAATATTCTTGCGGAAATCGCCCGATACAAAAAAAAACACCCCCCGTCGCTGCGCGATGGGTGGAGCTTCAGTGCGATTGCCACGGTGCCAAAGTAGTCCATCCCGGAGGATAGGTCAAGCCACCGGGAAAACCGCGGCGGGAAATCAACGCCCTTTTCGGACAGCCACCTTGCGCCAAGAGGGATGAGCAGGTATCAAGAAAGAGCGGAATCCATTCTTCCGTTCCGGAGATCCCGTCCCCGTTCCGCAAACCGTCTATGTCGGAGACATGATGCTGAAACAACTTCTACTCGCTCTGAAACGGCTGCTGCGCGCCTTGGGCCCCGTCCTCGTCGGCTGCATCTTCTTGGGTGCGGTCTATCTTCTCTATAGGGAAATCAGCAAATACAGCCTCGCGGATATCCGCATGAGCCTCGCCCAGATTTCCACGGGAAGCATCATCCTGTCCGTCCTGCTCGCCATCATCAACTATATCATCCTGATCGGCTATGACTGGCTGGCGCTCAAAGGCATCCATAAGACCCTCCCCGTTTCCCGCGTGTCGCTTGTTTCCTTCGTCGGGCAGGCCGTAAGCTACAATTTCGGCGCGCTGCTCGGCGGCAGTACGGTGCGCTTCCGTTTCTATTCAAGCTGGGGCTTTTCCCCAATGGACATCGTCAGGCTGGTGCTGATGCTCGCCATCACCTTCTGGGTCGGGGCGCTTGGGCTCGTTGGGGCGATTTTCATGATCGCGCCGCCGGAGATCCCGCCGGAACTGGGCATGCATATGCCGCTGGACATCCGCCCCCTCGGAGCCATCCTGTTCCTTATTGCCGTCAGCTATCTGGTCGTCTGCAAATTCATCCATAAGCCCATCCACATCTTCGGCAAGGAATTCTCGTTCCCGCCCTTCAAAATCGCCGTCGCCCAAGCTGTGGTGGCCGGGGCCGACCTCGTCGCGGCGGGGGCCTGCCTGTACACCCTGCTTCCCCCGGATGCACACGTTTCCTTCCTCCAGTTCCTGCCCACCTATTTGATGGCGATGGTGGCCGTGGTGCTGACCCACGTCCCCGGCGGCGCGGGCGTGCTGGAAGTCGTCATCCTGCACCTGACCACGGCCTCGCCGCAGGCCGTTTTCGCGGCCCTCCTCTGCTTCCGCGTCATTTACTACCTGCTGCCGCTGCTGCTGGCTGCGGTCATCTTCGCCGTCTACGAAGTCCGCCAGCAGGCCATGCAGGAATCCGGCGTGCTGCACGATGCCGGGCGCTGGATGCGGGCCTTCGCGCCCACGATCATGGCGAGCGCGGTGTTCGGCATCGGAGCCATTCTGTGCTTCTACGTCGTCCTGCCCGTCAGCCCCGAACGGCTCTCGCAGATCAGGGAGTGGATCCCGCTCGGCATCGTCGAGTCCGCCAGCATGGCGACAGGCGTCGCCGGGGTCATGCTGCTGTTCCTCACGCGCGGCATACAGCACCGGCAGCGCGCCGCCTTCCGGCTGACCATCGCCATGCTGTGCATCGGGATCATCGGCCCCCTGCTGCATTCCCTGAGCTGGTTCGTGGCCCTGATGTCGCTCATCGTCCTGATGTCCGTCCTCGCTATACGGAGGAAGTGCTGTCGCCCGTCTTCCTTGTGGAAGCTGCACCTCACCCCCAGCTGGTTGTTCGCCATCGTCAGCGTTCTGGTCTGCTCCGCCGGGCTTGGCCTGCTGATTTACCACATGGACCCTTCCGATCCTGTGCTCTGGACGTCTTCCGACTACGCCGCCGACGCCGCACGCCTGTTCCGCACGTTCGCCGCCGAAGCGCTCCTTTTGATCTGTATCGCCGCCGGATACATGCGCACGGCGCCGATCCGCAAGCGCTGGAACGCCGTCCGCCGTTTTGGGAGAAGGAACAAGCAATAGGGGATTCAATCGGGGAGGGGAGAGGGAACCTTTCTGGAGAAAGGTTCCCTCTCCCCTCCCCGGCCCCTCCCCTCTCCCTCCCAAGACTTTCGACCTTATCGAATCCCTCATGGCGGCTTTCCCGTTTTCAGGAGTGCCGTCCCCTTTTCAGTATTTCTTCAACTTTTCCGCTATTCTCATTCTTCTTGATTTTGCCATAGAATATGCTCGCCCCATTCATAGGGTATAGTAAGTATTCCGTACTCCGTAGTTTTTCCGTTGCCCAACTCCATATATGAAGCATTCTATTGATCTTTATTGAATTTCAATAAAGACCTGTCATAAAGTGCAGTCGTTCCATACCCACAAACGGGGAAAATATTATTTTTTCCAATTTTTCCGCTAGTAGACTCCATGATTGGGCATTTTATCGGTTATTTCTTTAGAATTTCAAGAAATAAAGCATCAACCGTTTCCTATGGCACAACACCAAATAAAACATCAACAATTGCTCTAACAAAATCTTTTAAGCTATTTCAATAAAGCTATAAAAATAGGAAGTGCAGGAGGCTCCTGTTACAAATGCAAAGGAAGCCGGGCAATGCCCTTGCCCGACCTCCCATTTACTAAAAACCCCCTTCCTTCTTCCGCCCTTCTTCCAGATGTGTACACCTCCCCAAAACAACTACTCAGGGAACGCTGGGAACAGGGATTCAATAAACACGGAAGACTTTGAAGAGGAGGATATTTCAATAACGCTAAGAAAATAAAAAATACTATGGGATAGGATAGTTCCGTTATAAATGCAAAAAAATGGGCAATGCCCTTGCCCGACCGCCCATTTACTAAAAATACCTCCCCTTCCTCCTTCTGCCCTCCTCCCGGATGTGTACACCGCCCAAAAACAATTACTCAGGGAACGCTGGGAACAGGGATTCAATAAACACGGAAGGTTTTGAAAATGAGGATATTTCAATAACGCTAAGAAAGAAACTGTAGGATAGTTCCGTTACAAATACAAAAAGCTATGTCATAGAAAATGGTTGATGCTTTTTCCTTAAAGTTCCAAAGGAATAAGCCAACAAAATGCCTTAGCCATAGAGTCCGCCAACGGAAAAACCAGATAAAAAAGCCATATTTTCACCGTACGGTAGAGATAAAACAACCACATATATGACAGAGCCATACAAAAAAGCCGGGCAATACGCTTGCCCGACCTCCCATTTACTAAAACCCCTTTCCTCTCTCCTTTCCTCCCCTCCCAGACGTGCACGCCGTCCCCCAAAATTACTCAGGGAACGCTGGGAACGGGGATTCAATAAACACGAAAGTCTTTGAAGAGGAGAGGGAGGGGTTTGGGGAGGGGGAGGAGAAACTTTCTCCAGAAAGTTTCTCCTCCCCCTCCCCAATGCTTCATCCCCCTACCGCCCTATTCTCCAGCTTCCGAAACCTCAAGCTGGGCGGGCTTCCACTCGCCGGGCATGGGCGTATCCCCAAGGTCGGCCTTGTCGCCGAGATAAGGATTGAAATAGCCGTAGGCAATCCACGGACAGGCCCGCCGGATGCGCTTGCGGAAGTTGTTCAGCCCTACGGACGGGCCGAACGAAATCCCTTCAAGCAGCGAGGGGTAAAATTCGGGATCGATGTTCAGGTTCCGAAGCTGCACAAGGCTGATCCCGGTGGACTGGAACAGCTCGATGAGGGCTTCAATTTCTTCTTCCGTGTCCGTGATGCCGGGGAAATACAACAGGTTCACGGCGACATGCACACCGCGCGAACGGGCCTCTATGATCGACTGCCGCACATCGCCGAACGTATAACCACGCGGGCGGTAGTACCGCTCGTACACTTCGGGACGGGCGCTGTTGAGGCTCACGCGCAGCGAAGTCAAGCCCGCTTCCGCAAGCTCGGCAATGGCCTGCGGCCGGGAGGAATTGGAGTTCAGGTTGATTGTGCCGTGCCCTCCGGCCTCGCGGTACCGCCGCACCGACTCGATGAGCAGCGGCGCTTCGGTCAAGGGCTCCCCTTCGCAGCCCTGCCCGAAGGAAAAGACCGGCTTTTCCGTCTCGCGGCTCGCGTGGAACCGCATGATCTCCACCACTTCCTCAGGCGTGGGCGTGAAGGTCAGCCGGCACTGGGGGGTAGTACAAATCTTGGAGCCCTCCTCCTGCTGGGAAATACATCCGATGCAGCGGGCGTTGCAGGTGCGGGACGTGGGCAACGGCGCTTCGTAGCGGCCTAGGCTCAAGTTCTTTGCCGCCGGACAGCCGTAACGCAGCGTACAGTTCTGCATAATGTGCTGCATGAGCCTGTTGTTCGGGAAATCTTCCATGATCTTCCGGGCGGAACGGTCGATTTTGCCTCGTGAAATCCCTTTGAAGACCTGCCGCACGTCCTCATCCACCTTCTTGGCGCAGACATAGAAGCGCCCGTTGGCGAATCCGACCGCCCCATACGCAAACAGGGGCAGCATGGGCGCGCCTTCATCGGTCACATATACCGGGTGGGCCGTCAGCGTATGCGCGGGCGCGGCGAAGGCGGCAACGGCCCAGTCTTCCATGACTTCGGTTTCGCCGGTTTCCGGGTTCAAGCCCACGGCCCGGCGTCCGGGCAGCAGAAACAGCTCGCTCTCATCAGGCAGAGGCATCAGTTCATCGGGGCGGGGCAGACTCCATTCCTCTCCCCGGCGGCACAGGAGCAAAAAATCGGGATGATCATAAATATTCCCCTGCTCGTCAGCGACAAGCATACGGGGGCGGATGGAGGGAGATGCCATATGTAAGATCCTTGCGGTTGCGGTCAATGGGTATTATGAGATAAGCCAATGCGCCTACAGGTACTGGAAGTGACACGACTCCGCAAGGGGCAAGGCCGGGGCGCGCATTTCACGCATGAAAAAAGGATACGGTTATGCTGCTGGCTTTCGAGGTTGTGTTGTTCGGAGGTTTGGCCTTCATGTTTTTCTGTATTCTGCGCAATCAGGACAGCATGTTGAAGGCCATGCGCGAAGAGCACGGCGCTATTCTTTCCACGCTGGCCAAACTGGAGAAGCGCATCGCCACGCTCCAGCAGCTTGAAGCCAGCATCGCCGTCAATCCCTTGGCCGTTCAGCCGCCGTACCCCCCGGAAGAGAAGCAGGCCCCCTCCCAAGCATGGGATCGCGCTTCCGAACCTGCCGAAAAAGCGTCATCCCCCCTCGACGGTTTGAGCATGGACCCGCCCTCCTCCCTCGGTTATTCCGACGACAATCCCCCTAAAGGGGGCTTGCCCGAATTGAAGCTCTAGAAGCGATGGGGAGTTGAAAAGGAAAGCCCCTTAAAAAGGTTGTTGAAAACGTAAAGAGCCGCCCGGAGCGAATGCCCCGGAACGGCTCTTTTTTTTGCATCGGCTAGGCCCTAGGCCGTGTCGTCGTGTTACATGCAACTATTTTAAACTATTGAAATCATTTTTTACGACCTTAAGATAGCTAAATAATTTTAATATTATATAATTGACGACACTGCCTAGAAGCTGTAGCTGGCCCGCAAGACCGCGCCAAGGGAGCGATCCACGTCCGTCTTGGAAAATTCGTCGCCGCCCTTGTCATACAGGCGGAGCTGGCGATCAAACAACAGTTCGGCGCCAACCGTCAGCTTCAGGCCGGCAAGGGGCGTGATGTCGAGATACGCGCCGCCCGTATAGCCGGACTCTTCCACATATCCCTTCTTGGCGACGCTGCTGTCGTTGGACAGGCGGTAGATGTCGCGTTCCCACTTCGCCGCCACGCGTGCCGCAAGCAGATCATTGAAACGGTACTGCACCCGCGTGCCGGGGAAGCCTATGATGCCGGACAGCCCATAATCGTGCTCGCTGCGCCATTCAGCCCCGACCAGAGGCAGGACAAGCGGGCGCACCGGAGAAATCAGGCCCGCCGCACCGACATGGAATTTCAGGTCATAGGTGGGCGTAAAGGTCAGGCCGCCGCGAGGCGCAAACGTAAACGACTCCCAAATCTGATCTTCAAAGCCGGAAATGATGGAGCCGCCCGCGAACCAGCTCACCGACTCATTCAATACGCCATTAAACGAAGCATCCAGCGTCAGCTTGTTCAACTGATCCCACGGCGAGTCCTTTTTGCTGAAATTCACCGAATCGGAATCGCTCCAACTGAAGTCGGAACGCTTGTAGGACAGCGTGAACCATTTGTATCCCGCGGATACGCCGGTTTCCGTCTTGGAATACGAGCCGCCCTCGTCCACATCGGCCTTTTCATAGCCCTGCGTGTATATGTTGAAGCGCGGCCCGTCCGATTCCCATGCCCATGAAGCGGCCGGCATGCCAAGCGCCGCCAGAAGCATAAGACATGCGGCAGCGGTGAATCCCCTGAACTGTCTTGCAATCATTGTTTTCTCCCAAAAGCGTTTTACTGCCCTTCCGGGCGGAACGAACAAATCCAATACACCGGAAAGTATCGTGTTGTACACCCCCGCCCCTCCATGCTCCGGGATAGCCACTTTACTGGCTAGGGTGGCACATACGCGGATGACCCGGCCCTCCACGCTCCGGGATAGCCAGCGGTAGGCGGAAGAAAGGGGGGAACGGGATGCCACGATCCTCCACACTCCGTGATGGCGGTATCTGTCCGGCTTCGGCGGCGAGGATGTCGAAGTACACCCCTCCATGCCCGGAATGGCGGCATCCATTCACGTTCTCACTGTTCATCTGCCGCCCCGTTTGCGCCGCGGCCCGGTGCGGCGCATCCCCAAGCCAAACCGCCGGGTTGGATGGGCAGGTATCTTTTGCCTTTTTGCCGCTTCGGGGTTACACTCCTGCCCACTTTAGAGCCCGAACGCATCCCGAAGGGCTCCCTATTTCATTTTGAGGTACATTTATGCGCTGGAGTCAATGGTACATCCCCACTCTGAAAGAAGCCCCCGGCGACGCTGAAGTCATCAGCCACAAACTGTTGATCCGCGCGGGCATGATTCGCAAGCTCACTTCCGGCATCTATACGTGGCTGCCTTTGGGGCTGCGGACCCTGAACAAGGCCGCGAACATCGTGCGCGAGGAAATGAACCGGGCAGGCGCCCAGGAAGTCCTCATGCCGACCGTGCAGCCTGCCGACCTGTGGCGCGAATCCGGGCGTTGGGAACACTACGGCAAGGAACTCCTGCGCTTCAAGGATCGCCACGAACGCGACTACTGCCTCGGCCCCACGCACGAGGAAGTCATCACCGACCTCATCCGCGGCGAAGTGCGCTCCTATCGCCAGCTTCCCATGAACCTGTATCAGATCCAGACCAAGTTCCGCGACGAGATCCGCCCCCGCTTCGGCCTGATGCGCGGGCGCGAATTCCTGATGAAGGACGCCTATTCCTTCGACAAGGACGACGCAGGCGCGGACATCAGCTACAAGAAGATGTTCGAGGCGTACAAAAAGATTTTCAGCCGCATGGCGTTGCAGTTCCGCCCTGTGGAGGCCGACTCCGGCTCCATCGGCGGCAACTTCTCGCATGAGTTCATGGTGCTGGCGGAAACCGGCGAAGATACCATCGCCTACTGCACCGGGTGCGACTGGTCCGCCAACATTGAGCGCGCCGCCGTCCTCGCGCCCGCCAAGGCCTGTGAGGAAACCTGCGCCGCCATTGAGGAAGTAACCACCCCGGATCAGCATACCATTGAGGAAGTCTGCGGCTTCCTCAAGGTTCCCGCGCAGAAGCTCATCAAGACGCTGCTCTATGTGGTGGACGGCAAGCCCGTCGCGGCCCTCGTGCGCGGCGACCGCGAGCTGAACGAAATCAAGCTGAAGAACTACTTCAAGGCCGATGAAGTGGTTCTCGCCTCGCCCGAACAGGTGACCCAGTGGACGAACGCCCCGGTAGGCTTCGCCGGGCCCGTGGGCTTCACCGCCGGTCCCATCGTCGCCGACCATGAGCTTATGGCCGGCACGGACTGGATCGCGGGCGCGAACAAGGCCGACACGCACATCCTGCACGTGGATCTCAAGCGCGACGTTCCGGCATTCGCCTATGCGGATCTGCGCTCCATCGCGGAAGGCGACGTCTGCCCCCGCTGCGGCAAGCCGGTGGCCTTCGCCAAGGGCATCGAAGTGGGCCACGTCTTCAAGCTCGGCACCAAGTATTCCAATGCCCTCAACGCCATCTATCTCGACGAGAACGGCAAGGAGCAGACCATCATCATGGGCTGCTACGGCATCGGCGTTTCCCGCGTGGTCGCGGCCTGCATCGAGCAGAACAACGACGGCGACGGCATCGCCTTCCCCCCGCCGCTCGCCCCGTTCGACCTTGAGCTCCTCAACCTCGATCCCAAGAGCGCCGACACCGCCGCCAAAGCCGACGAACTGTATGATCTGCTGACCGGCATGGGCCTTGACGTGCTGCTTGACGACCGCGAGGAGCGCCCCGGCGTGAAGTTCAAGGATGCCGACCTCATCGGGCTGCCCATGCAGGTGGTCGTCGGAGGCAAGGGCCTCGCCCGCGGCATCGTCGAAGTGAAGAACCGCAAGACCGGCGAAAAGGGCGAGCTGCCCGTGGAAGGCTTCGCGGAAGCCTTCGCCGCGTGGCGCAAGGGCGTCCTCGCCTGCTGGGGCATGTAACTGAGTACCCTTGGGGAAGGGGAGAAGGAACCCTTCTGAAGAAGGGCTTCCTTCTCCCCTTCCCCAAACCCCATCCCCTCATCCTCCTAAGACTTTCAGCTTTTGAGGCAAAGAAAACACCAAGGATGGGGCAAGGAATTTTTTCCACATGGCGATGAATCGGCCTTGCCGTTTCATCGCCATGCCGCATAAAGCTCGATACCGGGCGAACGAAACAACCACCATCCCGCCCCGGCCCACAACGTGCCGGGTCAAGGGGCGGCTCGCCCCTTGCGGGTACAGGGCGGAGCCCTGTCCGCCGGAGGCATCATCCTCTCATGTCCATCCTCACCGTCCGCCAACTGACCGCACAAATCAAGGATGCCGTGGAAAACGGCTTCCCCTACGTCTGGGTGCGCGGCGAGGTCACGAACGTGTCCCGGCCCTCGTCCGGGCACATCTATTTTTCCCTGAAGGACGAAAACGCCCTGCTTCAGGCCGTCTGGTTCAAAGGCAGCCAGAAAGAACGCGAGACGTTCGACCCCCTGACCGGGGAAGTGTTCGAGGACGGCCCGCGGCTGAGCCTCGCCGGGACGCTGAGGAACGGCCAGCAGGTCATCTGCGCGGGACGCCTTACCGTGTACGCGCCGCGCGGCGGCTATCAGCTTGTGGTCGAGCTCGCGCAGGACAGCGGCGAAGGCCAGCTTCATCTGGCGCTGGAAGCCCTCAAGCGCAAGCTGGCGGAGAAAGGCTATTTCAGCCTCGAACGCAAACGTCCCATCCCCGAACACCCGCACCGCGTCGCCGTGATCACGGCCCCTTCCGGCGCCGCCATCCGGGATTTCCTGCGGCTGTCCGGGGAACGCGGCACCGGCTGCGAAATCCGCATCCACCCCGTCCCCGTGCAGGGCGACGACGCCCCGCCCCGCATAGCGGAGGCGCTGGACGACGAAAACCGGCGCGGCTGGGCCGACGTGCTCGTGCTCATCCGGGGCGGGGGCTCGCTCCAAGACCTGTGGGCCTTCAACGACGAACGCGTAGCCGATGCCGTATACCGCTCCCGCATCCCGGTCGTGGCGGGCATCGGGCACGAAATCGATACCTCCATCGCCGATATGGTCGCGGACTTGCGCGCCGCGACGCCGAGCCACGCCGCACAGCTTCTCTGGCCTGAACGCCAGTGGTATGCGCAGCTTGTGGACGATCTGGAGGCGGGCCTGCTGGAAGCCGCCGGGCGGAGGCTTTCCCAGGCCGATCAGCGGCTGGATACGCTGGGCAGGGCTCTGGCGTGGCTTTCGCCGGAACGCGGCCTTGCCCGGCTTGAAGAGCGGTTCGGCGCCCTTGCCCGCCGGTTGGATTTTGCGCTGGAACAGAAGCTGGAGCGGGCTGATGCGCGGCTGCGTTTTCTGGAAGCCGGAATCTCCCGCTATGCGGAATCCCGTGTGCTGGACGCCCGGCTGGAGCAAACGGCGGCCTTGGCCCGCCGCCTGCGGCAGGCGCAAGCGCTGCGGCTTGGGCAGATCGGGGGGCGGCTGGACACGGCCTCTTCCCGTCTGGAAAAGCGCTTTGCCCGGCAGTTGGAAGGGCTGGAGCGCCAACTGGAACGCCACGAGCTGCGGCTCCGCGGGCTTGACCCCGAAGGGCCGCTGGAGCGGGGCTATGCCTATGCTTTTACGGCGGACGGCCATTTCGTCCGCAGCATTCGGGATGTGCAGCCGGGCGCATCCCTGACCGTCAAAATCCGCGGCGGCGAAGTGGATACCCGCGTGACCGCCGTCCGCGCAACTGGAGAATCCCATGATATCCCGTAACTGCCGTATCGCTTTGCTGTCCGCATGCCTGACGCTGCTTCTGTGCGGCGGCGCGCTGGCCGCATCGCTGACCATCCACGCCCCGGAGGAAGCCAAACAGGGTTCCGCCGTCAAAGTCCGCGTCGTCATCGACGAGCAACTTCCCCAGCTCACCTTCACATGGCTGGGCAAACACATTGCCGCGCCCACGGTGGCGGACGGCGGGCACCGCATCGCCGAAGCCCTGCTTCCCGTGCCCGTCAACACTGACAAAGATCTGATCGTACAGGCCACCGCCGGGACGTTGACCGGAAAGGCCACCGTGAAAGTCCTCAAAGTCAAATGGCCCGAACAGAAGATTTCGGTCAAGAAAACCTTCGTGAACCCGCCCAAGGAATCCATGAAGCGCATCAACGCCGAACGCAAGAAGTCCGGCGAGGCTCTCAACCGCGTGACGCCGGAGCGCTACTGGCGCGGCGAATTCCAGCGTCCCGTTCCCGGCGTGGTGACCAGCGCCTTCGGCGGCAGGCGGATGTTCAACGGTGAGCTCCGCTCCTACCATCGCGGCGTCGATCTGCGCGGCGCGGAAGGCACGCCGATCAAGGCTATGGCCGACGGCAAGGTGGTCATCGCCCAGAATATGTATTTTGCGGGGAACACCGTTTACCTCGATCACGGGCAGGGCGTCATCAGTTCCTATGCGCATATGTCCCGCATTGATGTGAAGCCGGGTGAGATGGTCAAGGCCGGGCAGCAGATCGGCCTCGTAGGTGCGACCGGGCGCGTGACCGGTCCTCACCTGCATCTTGGGCTCAATATCCTCGGCGTCGCCGTCGATCCCCTTTCCCTTGTCCCCAAACAGTAGGAGCCCCGCATGGCCGCCAAGAAAACCCCGTCCTTCGAGGATCGGCTGCGCCGCCTTCAAGAAGTCGTTGCCGCGCTGGAAAACGGCGAGCTCCCGCTTGAGGACAGCGTCCGCCTGTACAAGGAAGGGCTGACGCTCTCCCGTTCCTGCCGCGAGCAGTTGGAAAAAGCCCGCAATGAAGTCCGCCTTCTCACCGGGGAAGGCCTGGAGCCTTTTGACGAAAAGAAGCTCGATGAGGAAGGGGAATAGGAGCCGGAGAAGAAGCCCTTTGCAGCGGGAACCCCAAGATCGAGCTTCCCTTTTGTGCCGTGCGAGGCAAATGCTGGGGAAAACCTTTTGCCGTTGGCCCCGTCAGCGGATGCCTTCGGGAAGATCGGTAAAACAGGCCGGATCATAGGAAACGGCTGATGCTTTCCCAGTTCCAGAGGGATAGCCGATAAAGGCCCCAGCCATGAAGCCCGCAGCGGAAAAGCTGAAGAAAAAGGCCATGTTTTCAGCATATTGTGGGGATGAAACAAGGCTCTGTCATGGCATGTGGTTGCTTCATCTCAGCAACATATTGAAAAATACAGGGATCTTACCTAACTTTCCCATTGGCGGAATCCATAGCTGCGGAATCCATAGCTGAGGCATTTTGCCGTTTATTCCTTTGGAACTTCAAGGAAAAAGCATCAACCATTTCCCAGGGCACAGCCTAGGCCGTGTCATCCAGATATAATCTATTGAAAGCATTTAACTATTTTTAAGGCACAAAAAGATTATTTTCAATAATTTCAAATAATTACATACAAATGACGACACAGCCTAAAACAGCTATCCTCCATATCGGAGCCATAAAACAGGCTCGTGCAACATGGCGGCAGCCAAATGCTATGGCAGGGCCTTGTAAAAAAGCCCCTCCCGTGGAACTCCGGCGGCAGGGGAGCTGCGGAAATGCCGCCGGGCGGAAGCCGGGCAGCCGGAGGGTTGGCGAAAAAGGTACGGCGCTCCGATGAACGGGGACAAAGATAAGCGGTGACAAACCGGAAGGTGCTGACAAAAGGCCTTTCCTGTGTTCTTCTTTGCCCTCGTCCGCGTGCCCGCTCCGCTGATCACACACGCCTTGGAACCGGAGAACGGAAGGCACTGGAAACGATGCGGCCTCACGTATGCCGTCAGGATGATTCCCCGTCCGAGAAAACCACATAAAGGATCCATTTATGATCACCCCTTACGATTCCCAGCAGGTCAAGACGATCCTCACCGAACGCGGCGCGCAGGTGGAGGCGTACCTTCAGCATTGCCTCGACGCCATTCCCATGCAGGGGCGACTCAAGGAAGCCATGTATTACAGCCTCCTCGCGGGCGGCAAGCGCCTCCGCCCTGTGCTGTGCCTGTCCACCGCCGCCCTGTTCGGCCTGAGCGCCGAAGCGGTGATGCCCTTCGCCGCCTCGCTGGAAATGATCCACACGTATTCCCTCATCCATGACGATCTGCCCGCAATGGACGACGACGATCTGCGCCGGGGCCGCCCCTCCTGCCACAAGGCCTTTGATGAAGCCACCGCCATCCTTACGGGCGACGCCCTGCTGACCGACGCTTTTGGGTTTATGGCCTCCACCGTGAAGGATATTCCCGCCGGGCGGGTGCTTGAGGCGTTGGCGTCCGTCTCCTCCGCCGCCGGTTCCGCGGGCATGGTCGGCGGGCAGATCCTCGATATGGGCTGCACCGGGAAAACGGACGTGCCGCTGGAAACCCTGCAAACGCTCCATGCCCTCAAGACCGGGGCCATGTTCCGCGTGGCCTGCGTCAGCGGCGGCCTCCTCGCCGGGGCCTCGGAATCCGATATTGCCGGCCTGCGCGCCTACGGCGAGGCGCTCGGCGTCACCTTCCAGATTGTTGACGACATCCTTGATGAAACCTCCGATACCGCCACGCTCGGAAAACCCGCCGGAAGCGACGCCGAAATGGGCAAGACGACATACCCTTCGCTCATGGGGCTCGACCGCAGCCGCGAATTGGCGCAGGAATTCGCCGAAAAAGCCGTTGAGAGCCTGAGCGCCTTCTCCGGGCAGGATGCCGCATTCCTCAAGGGACTCGCGCTGATGCTGGTGACGCGCAAGAAATAACGGCCCTGAAAAAACGGCGGATCAAAACGTCCCCGTCCCGCAGCGGGGACGCCGCCCCCCTATAAGGGGCATTCGCCTTTTCAATGGTTTTCTCAAAAATTCACTTTAAGTTTCATATAGTTGAATACATGGTTCATTAAAAGTGCGAAAGTTTCCCCTCTAAGGCCCGTTTGCCAATTCAATGAGGCAGAGCTATACAGGGAGTTCCGCACACCACAAAGCAGGCAACCCCGCCCAAGCCCCGGCAACCTGCCCAGACCACAGGAACGCACTCTTCATGAACGAAACGGATAGCCCCCTTCCTCCCCTTCTCGCCCGCATCACGCACCCTTCCATGGTGGCGGATCTGTCCCTCGCCGAAAAGCAAATCTTGGCGACGGAACTGCGCCAGACCATTATCCGCACGGTTGCCGCCAACGGGGGGCATCTGGCTCCCTCGCTCGGCGTCGTCGAACTGACGCTCGCGCTTCTTTCCGTATTCAACCCTGAGGAAGACAAGCTCGTCTGGGATGTGGGGCACCAGAGCTACGCGTGGAAGCTGCTGACCGGAAGGTCGGAAAACTTCCATACGCTGCGCCAGCTTGGAGGCATCAGCGGTTTTCCGAAAATCGAGGAAAGCCCGTTCGATCATTTCGGCGTCGGGCACTCCTCGACATCCGTTTCCGCGGCCCTCGGCATGGCGATGGCGCGGGATCTGGCGGGAAAGAAAAATCATGTGCTCGCGGTCATCGGAGACGGCTCCCTCACCGGGGGGCTGGCCTTTGAAGGCCTGAACCAAGCGGGCGACATGGGGCGGCGCCTTATTGTTGTCCTGAACGACAATGAGATGTCGATCTCCCACAATGTCGGGGCGTTGTCCCTCTTCCTCAGCCGCAACATGGAGCGCGGCTGGGCGCGCAGGGTACGCCGGGAAGTCAAGGACTGGCTCAAGTCCATCCCCGGCATCGGTGACGAAATGGCGGAATACGCCCACCGCACGCACCGCAGCCTCAAGACCGTCTTCACGCCGGGCATGCTTTTCGAGGCCCTGCGCTTCAACTACATCGGCCCGGTGAACGGGCATAATATCGAAGAATTGGAACGCCATCTGAAAATGGCGGCTTCCATCGACGATCAGCCGGTTCTGCTGCACGTGCTCACCCGCAAGGGGAAAGGATACCCGCCCGCCGAGGCCCAGCCTTCCAAGTTCCACGGGCTCGGCAAGTTCGACGTCGCCACAGGCCAAACGCAGCCCAAACCAGCCGGAGCGCCCCCGACCTATACCGACGTTTTTGGGGAAACCCTCTGCCGGCTCGCCAAAGAGGACGACCGCATCGTGGCCGTGACCGCCGCCATGTCCAGCGGCACGGGAACGGGGCATTTCAAATCCCGTTTTCCCGCCCGCTTCACGGATGTGGGCATCTGCGAACAGCACGCCGTCACCTTCGCGGCGGGCCTCGCCTCGCAAGGCTACCGTCCCTTTGTGGCAATCTATTCCACCTTCACTCAGCGCGCCTATGATCAGATCATCCATGACGTGTGCATTCAGAAGCTGCCCGTGACGCTTTGCCTTGACCGGGCGGGGCTGGTGGGCGAAGACGGCCCCACGCATCACGGGGCGTTCGATCTTTCCTTCCTCCGCCACATCCCGAACATCAAGATACTCGCCCCCCGCGACGAGCCCGAATTGCAGGCCGCGCTGATCACGTCCCTGAGCCTCGGTCAGCCGCTGGTCATCCGTTATCCCCGCGGCTCCGCTCCCGGCCATCCCCTGCCCAACGCCGAACCGCTGATTTCCCTGCCGCCCCTTCCCCTCGGCGAGGGCGAACTGCTCCGCGAAGGCACGGATGCCGTGGTTGTTGCGGTAGGGAGCATGGTGGTCGCGGCACAGAACGCCGCCGAAAGGCTTTTCGCCGAGACGGGCCGCAGCGTGGCCGTGTTCGACGCCCGCTGGATCAAGCCCCTGCCTGAAAAGCAGCTTCTCGATATGGCAAGCCGCTTTGACCGCATCCTGTTCGCCGAGGAAAACGCCCTTGCCGGTGGCTTCTCTTCCGCCGTGCTGGAACTCCTCGTCGACAACGGGGCCCTGCACGGGCAGCGCATCAAGCGCATCGGCCTGCCCGACGCGTTTGTGGAGCACGGCACGCAAGCCCAGCTCCGCCACCGCCTTGGCCTTGATGACGAGGGGATCTATTTGACATTAAAGGCGTTGCTGGAAGAGCAATGAACTTGTTGAGACAAAAAAAGGCACTTTTGGGGTGAGGCCCTCCCTGCGTCCCTACTCCTTCCCCTCCTTTCCCAAGGCGTTCGGCTGGTGGAAAGGTGCGCAGCGAGGGCCACTCCTGCCAAAAGGGAAAGAACTTTTCTGACAAAGAAGCAACAAAGCCGCCTGAACGGAATGCGTTCAGGCGGCTTTGTTCGTTGGTTGGGAAGGCCAATGCGAGGGGTAATAGCGACAAAAGGTTGGCTGTACCATAGGAAACGGCTGATGCTTTTTCCTTGAAGTTCCAGAAGTTCCAAATGGATAACCAGCAAAATGCCTTGGCTATGGATTCCGCCGATGGGAAAGCTGGAGAAAAAGGCCGTATTTTCACCGCACGACAGAGATGAAATAATCCCATACTGTGACAAGGCCAAACATTTTAGAAAGATGGGAGGACAGGAAAAACCGAAAGTGAATGAAGAGAGAGAGAGAGAGAGAGAGAAAGAAAGAAAGAAAGAAAGAAAGAAAGAAAGAAAGAAAGGAATCCCTTTCTTCAAAAGAGTTTTTTCTCCCCTCTCCCGGCCTTCATCAACACCCCGTCACCATCCGTCGTTATGCATACACCGCCGGGGAATTGAAAAACCTTCCGGCTGCGCGAGGAAACGGCGGCTTCATCCAGACGGAACAGCGTTTCGGACTGCGCCTGTCCGCGTCCAAAACGGTGGAACAATCCGGCATATACGCGCAGGCGCGCCGCACGCGGCAATGAGACAAAGGCCGCACGCGGCAACAGGAGGCTGCCGTTTTCCTCCCTGAGCTGCGCGAACACCGGGGCAAGCGCCTCGTCCCAATACTGCCCGTCCTCACGGGCAAGCTCCCAAAGCGTACGCACGGAACGGGAAAAAGAAGGGTTTTCCGCCTTCAACAATGGAATGACATGATTGCGCATACGGTTGCGCCGGAATGCGTCACTCCGGTTCGAAGCGTCTTCGATCCAATCCACACCGAGAGATTGGAGGAAAGCCTCCAGCTCCGCCCGTGGCGTCCCAAGCAAAGGGCGCAGAAGACGCCGGGCCGGATCTACGGCCTTCATGCCGCCGAGACCGGGCCAGCCGGAACCGCGCACAAGCCGCATCAGCACATCCTCACTCAAATCATCAAGATGATGACCGGTAACAACCCACTCAGCGCGTTCGGATCGGAGCACCGAATCAAAAAACGCGTACCGGGCACGCCGCCCCGCGTCTTCAAGGCCGATCCCTTCCGAACGCGCCAGCGCCTCCACATCCACGCGCCGCACCATACACGGCACGCCGAGCCGTTCCGCGAAACGCCGCGCGGATTCCGCCTCTTCCCCGCTTTCCGGGCGAAGCTGATGATCGAGATGTGCCAACACGAGGGATACGCCGAGGCAGCGCAGGATTACAGCCAATGCCGTAGAATCCGCCCCCCCCGAAAAAGCCACGATGACATGGCGCGGAGATGCACCGCACCGCTCTTTCAGAAAACGCCCGACAGCCATACACAACCGAGCCCCGGCAGGCGGCAAGTCCTGCATCCTGCGCGGGAGAACATCTTTCTTTTCTGCCATCGTCGTTTTATCTGCCATGTGACGCCCCGCCAACAACTCAAAGCCATTCCATACAGGGCTACTTACGGCTTTACAGACTTCCGTTTTGCCCCGAAACCAACCCACTTAACATAAAGGAACACTTATATTTTGGCTCTGTCATAGTATGTGGTTGTTTCATCTCCACAGCACGGTGAAAATACAGACTTTTTATCCGGCTTTTCCTTTATCGAAAGGCTCTGTCATGGTACATGGTTGTTTTTGTTTCAGCAATATACTGAAAATATATGCTTTTTCTACAAATTTTCTGCTGGTGGGCTCTGCGATTGGGGGATTTTATTGGTTATTTCTTTGGAATTTCAAGGAAATAAAGCATCAACCGTTTTCTATGACACAGCCTATCGAAATCTATAGCTGAGGCATTTGCCGATTATTCCTTTGGAACTTCGAGGAAAAAACCTCAACCATTTTCTATGACACAGCCTCTACTTTTTACAGGGCTTTCCCCGCCTGCTCCCTCCTGAGACGCCACCATCCAAACAGCCCCCACTCCCGCCGTTACTCACCCATTTTCAAGCAACCAGCCCTCCAGCTTTCCCGTACTTCCGAACAGGGATTCAATAAGCGTAAAAGTCTTTGCGGGAGGGGATGGGGGCGTGGGGGAAGGGGAGGGGGCTTTCTTCAGAAAGCCCCCTCCTTTCCCCACATCTTCAATCAATCCCTCGACTCAAGCCACAACAGGCGCAGCCCTTCGAGGACGAGATCCGGGCGGACGAGATCGAAGCAGTCCACAACGCGGGCGACATCCGGGGCGAAACCGCCGGTGGCGACGAACGCGACCGGCCCTTCGAGCGTCTTGGTCAGGCGCGCATACAGCCCTTCGGTCATGGACGCAAAGCCGAACAGGAAACCGTGATTCAGGCTCGTGACCGTGCTCCGCCCCACAATGGGCACGTCCGCATGCGCCGTCAGCGCGATACGCGGAAGCTGCGCCGTGCGCGTCGCCAGCGCCCCAAGCGAGGACATGACGCCGGGGCAAATCAGGCCGCCGAGGTAGGCGTTTCCGGTAACACAGTCGAAGTTCGTCGCCGTGCCGTAGTCCACGGACACCACGGAACGGACATCCGGCAGCAGGCGGCGTGCCCCAAAAGCCCCGACAAGACGGTCGGCCCCCACTTCATTGGGCCGCTCATAGCGGTTTTCCAGCGGAATGGGCAAATCACGGTGCGCAAACCGGGGAGTCAGCTCAAGGAAGCGTTTGCAGGCATGGGTCACCAACGGGTTCATGCCGGGAACGACCGAACTGATCACGCACCCGTCGAGCGCCACATTGCCCGGCCCGGTCGCGGGCGTGCCGAATCCGGCATGACCGAGCAGATAGGCAAGCTGAAGGCCAAGCCCGTCGCCGCTCTGCCGGGTATCCGTAGGCAGCGTATAGGAGGCCAAAAGCCCCTCTATGCCCGCTACGCCTATTTTCAGGGACGTGTTGCCGATGTCGATGAGCAGCGCGTGCATGGCTACTTATCCCATGTATGGGGGGCCGCTTCGCGCTTCCAGTCGGCGACGGCCTGCCGGACTTCCTCGGCCTTGGCCGGGTCGTCAAGCTTCTTGTAATGCTCGGCGAAGACATGCAGGTACGTCGCGCCGCGCGGCGAGAAAAGCCCCTTCACCCTGCACCACATCGGATCGAGCGCCTCCACGAAATCCTCAAGGATGGTATTGGTGATGCTTTCCATAAAGGACTGGTGGTTGCGGTAGGCGAACATATACAGCTTGAAGCTCTTGGATTCCACGCACTTCTGGTCGGGGATGAACTCCACCACAATCGTGCCGAAGTCGGGCTGTCCGGTCACGGGGCACAGGGACGTGTATTCGGGAAACGCCATGCTGACGACATACGGGCGATGCGGGAACCGGTTGGGGAACACTTCCAAAAGGCCGGCCCGCGGGCCGCCTTCGGGCTGCGGAAGGCGACCGGTGCCGAGGACTGTAAGCTGAGCGGTCTGGTCGCCGCCGTTGGTCATGGTCATGCAAAAACTCCTTGGGGCCGGCCTGAACCGGCAAAGGCTACGGAAAACGCTCTCTCAAGCATTCCGCGCTTGTCTGTGAAAGTGAGGGAGGATACAACAGGCTGAACCGCCGCACAAGTGACGGCGGCCTCCGAAACATTCACGCCTTCAATGGAAAATGACGCCGTAACAGGTCAACATACCAGATGAGCTATTGCAAAAGAGAACAGAACAGCGAATGTCTCCGGCCCCCGCCATACGCGGCATGGCTTGGCTTCATTGTGGAAATGGAGAGCGGCAGACCTGTGCATACGCGGCCCATCGGATTCCGCCCCCTGAGCGTGTGCCCGCCCTGTCCGAGAAGAATACCCAGCTCCTCGACCTCGGCGCGGAAAGGGATTCGTCCTTACGTTCATAGGGAGCCCCTAACCGTAGCCTAGGCCAGATCTAATACAAGATTTCGCTCATGCGTTCATGGAGCGAACTGACGAAGGGGAACCATTCGCCTTTTCGATGATTAAAAAAAGGCTGTGTCATAGAAAATGGTTGATGCTTTATTTCCTTGAAATTCCAAAGAAATAACCAATAAATCCCCCAATCACAAAGCCCACCAGCGAAAAATTTGGAGAAAAAGCATATATTTTCAGTCTATTGGTGAAACAAAACAACCATGTACTA
Organism: Bilophila sp.; assembly: GCF_057864385.1. Taxonomy (NCBI): domain Bacteria; kingdom Pseudomonadati; phylum Thermodesulfobacteriota; class Desulfovibrionia; order Desulfovibrionales; family Desulfovibrionaceae; genus Bilophila; species Bilophila sp. The sequence continues at coordinate 112,563 of NZ_DBMAFI010000004.1, forward strand.
TGACAGAGCCCCAAAAAAAGCTGTGCCATAGAAAACGGCTGATACTTTTTTCCTTGAAGCTCCAAAGGGATAACCGACAAAATGCCTTAGCCGTGGATCCCACCAAGGGGAAAACTGGAAAAAAGATGGTTGAATATAAGTTTCATTGAAAACGTGAATGTTTCAAGAGAAGAAAGGGGGTGACTGCGACGGATCGAACCGCCCTACCTTCACAGAGAGCCCCTCTCACTGTGTCCCGCTGTTGCGGACGGCAAGGGTTCTCCCTTACGTTTACAGGGAAGCTCCAATATATGGTTCTCGGACAGGTTCCCGCGCAGGTTCCCCTACGTTCACAAAGAAACCGGCCTATGAAAGAAACACGCTGAATACGGCAGGGTTCGCCTCCGTGTTCATGGAGGGCCCGCCTGATGCCGGAAACCTTCGGCTGCCATGCTCGCCTCCGTCCATGGAGCATATGCCGCGATGGACGGCACGCCGCTGCGAATGTACAGCTCCTTTTCCTCAGCCACCTTCACCTAATGCCCATCGGCACCATACAGGAGGTTCCCGTGACCGAAACGTTCCACACCCTCAGCCTGCACGCCTGCGCCGAAGGCGATATCCTGCCCCTTGCCTTCCTGCCCGCCACCGCCGCACCCACGCCGTTTCCGGCCCACGGCATGGCGGCCCGCCCCCTTCCCGACGGCAACAGGGACTGGCGCGTGGGAACCTGCCTTTACGACGCTTCTGGCATCGCCCGGCTCAAGGTCGCGGGCCGGATGTTCCTGCCCCCCTCCGTCCTTGCCTTGGATGCCCCGCATACCCAGATATGCCCGCTGCTCGAAGCACTCACGCCTATCGAAGCCGGGACGCGGACGCTGGCCGCACGCCGCGAACATTGGGCTTTGGCATGGATTACCCTTTCCGACAAGGGAGCCGCCGGGCTGCGTACGGACGAAAGCGGGCCGCTCATGGCCTCCGACACCCGCGCCAAGCTGCCGCTCTGCCACGAGCAGGGTTTCATGATTCCAGACGATCCGCAGGCGCTGCGTGCCCTTGTCATGGAATTGGCGCTCGGCCAGGGATACGATCTCATCCTTACCAGCGGCGGCACAGGGCTCGCCCCCCGCGACACCACCCCTGAGGCCCTGCTTCCACTCTTTGAACGCCGCCTGCCGGGGTTTGAACAGGCCATGATGCAGGCCAGCCTCGCCAAGACGCCCACCGCCGCCGTTTCCCGCGCCGTTGCCGGGACGCTTGGGCGCACCATCGTCATTACCCTCCCCGGCAGCCGCAAAGCCGTCTCCGAAAACCTCGCCGCCATCCTCCCGGCCCTCGGCCATGCCCTCGAAAAACTGCACGGCGATCCCTCCGATTGTGGAAAATAAACAGACGCCCCGGAAAATGGAATCATCCCCCACAGGCAAAACGGCATGCCGACAGCCATACCAGCCTCTTTTCCGCTTGGCCCTGCCACAGGATATGGTTGATATATTTACAATATATTGAATATACAGTATTTTATAGAATACTTTTCATTAAAGGCCGTGTCATGGGAAACGGTTGATGCTTTCTTTCTTGAAACTCAAAAGGAATAACGGATAAAATGCCCCAATCATGAAGCCCATCAGCGAGAAACCGGAAAAAAGTCTATATTTTTATCATATTGTAAAAATAAAACGACCATATACGCTGACAGCGCCTTCACTAAAGGCCGTGTCATAAGAAATGATTGATGCTTTCTTTTTGGCTCTGTTATAGTATGTGGTTGTTTCATCTTCACAGTGCGGTGAAAAATACAGCCTTTTTCTCCGGTTTTCCTCTTGGCGGGATCCACGGCTAAGGCATTTTGCCGGTTATCCCTTTGGAGCTTCAAGGAAAAAAGCATCAGCCATTTTCTATAGCACAGCCTTCTTCTTTGAAGTTCCACAGGGACAACCAATACAATGCCTCAGCCATGAAGCCCGCCAACGGGAAAACTGGAAAAAGGCCGTATGTCCACCAATCTGGGAGATGGAACAGCCACATCCTAATGGCAGAGCCCCATAAAACAATCCATGGCTGAGGCAGTTCATTCATTAGCTGTTTGGAATTTCAAGCAATAAACATCAGCCGTTCACTATGGCACAGCCTTTGGTTTCGGCACTCCATGCCGATCTTCCCAGACAATCAGACAGAGGAGAAAACGATATGTTGAGGCAGGCAACAGATGCGGATTTGAACCAAGTTGAAGAAGGGTATCAGAAACACTTTCTGCATGAAAAGGAACATGGAGCCTTCACCGTTTTTCGAGAGGGCGTGTATCCGACAAGAGCGGACGCGGCAAAAGCCCTGGCAAGAGGGGCATTGTATGTCTATGATGAGAATGGAAAAATATTGGGGAGCATCATTGCCGACAGGAACCAGCCGGATGAATACGAAACAATAGACTGGCCAAGCCATGCCCCTGCCGAGAAAGTGATGGTCATCCATCTAGTCATGGTATGCCCTGAAGCCGCCAGGAAAGGCATCGGTTCCTCCCTCGTCAAGCATGCCCTAGAAAAGGCACGGCAACATTCCTGCGAAGCGGTAAGGCTTGATACGGGAGCGCAAAACATTCCCGCCGCTTCGCTCTACAAAAAGCTGGGCTTTCAATTGGCTGAAACGGGTACGATGAAGGTCGGCGGGGTGATCTCCCATACCGGGCACCTCTTTTTTGAAAAGGCCCTGTCATAGGACGTGCCTGTTTCCTCTTCACAGCATGGTGACAATACGGCCTTTTTCCCCGTTTTTTCTTTGGCGGGTTCTATGACTGCGGCATTTCATTGGTTCTTTCTTTGGAGTTTCAAGAAAAAGCATCAGCCGTTTGCTGTGGAACTGCCTTTTGAAAAGAAGTTAGGCAAGTATTTCATTGGCTCTGTTATGTATGTGGTTGTTTCATCTCCACAGTGCGGTGAAAATATAGCTTTTTTTCCAGTTTTCCCCTTGGCGGGATCCACGGCTAAGGCATTTTTCCGGTTATCCCTTTGGAGTTTCAAGGAAAAAAGCATCAACCATTTTCTATAACACAGCCATTTTATTTGATTCTGTCATAGTATGTAGCTGTTTCATCTCCACAGCGCGGTGAGCATACAGCCTTTTCTCCAGTTTTCCCCTTGGCGGAATCCCTAGCTAAGACATTTTGCTGGCTATTCCTTTGGAACTTCAAAGGAAAAAACATCAACCATTTTCTACGGCACAGCCAAGAGCATCAGCCATTTTCCAAGTCGTGTCGTCAGTTATATATAATATATTGAAACCATTAAACTATTTTTTCAAACTATAAAAGATTATTTCAATAATTTAACATACTTACATACAATAACAACACGACACAGGGCACGGCCTTCCATTCCAGATGAGGGCCCCCTTGCCGCCCCATCCGCTGACCAGCGCGAGCATATGCCCCGCCGTTTTCCGTCCCGGCTGCCGCCCGCAGGCCGTCCCTCGCTGTAAGGATGCTTTTCCCTGCGCGGGCCGCCTTTCGGCGGCAGCCGGGCCCTCTCCTACGCGGGACTGCCTGACCCCCGTGGTCAAATTGATCACCGTTGACATGCCGGGCCCTCTCCTGTGCGGGACTGCCCCCGCCGCCTATTTGCACAACTTCCCCGCCATGACCGGGCCTTCTCCCGCGCGGGCCTGCCGTTGGGGACACGGATGCCTGTGGGAGTTCCAGCCTTTCGGAGTGCCTTTTCCGCCTTCCCTCCGCCTCTTTTCCCTTGTGGGGCGGGACGGGTTGCGGTAGAGATGCGGTTTGAGCAAGGAGCATACCATGACTACAGCACACCCCAAGGTGCGCATCCAGTACCTGCGGGACTCGCAGGCCGTCTATACGGCGAACGGGGCCGGAGGCCTGCGGTACGCCACTTCAGGTTCCGTGGGCCTCGATCTGAGGGCCTGCCTTGAAGAAGACGAAGCCTCCATCCCTGCGGGCGGGCGTTTGGCCATCCCTTCCGGCATCGCCGTCGAACCGCTTACGCCGGGCATCGCCGGTTTCGTCTATTCGCGCAGCGGGCTCGGAGCCATGCAGGGCCTGACCGTGGCGCAGGGCGTCGGCGTCATTGATCCCGACTACCGCGGCGAAATCACCGTCGTCCTCCTCAATACGTCCGGCGAGGAACGGCGGCTCCGACGAGGGGATCGCATCGCGCAGCTCGTTTTCCAGCCCGCCCTTCAGGTGGAGCTTGAGGAATGCGAGACGCTGGGCGCCACCGGACGCGGTTCCGGGGGCTTCGGACATACGGGAAAACACTAGGCGGCCTTCACAGGGCACGCCGTCGTACTTATATGAGCATTCCGGCGGCCGCCGGACAGGAGATACCATCATGACCACTTCCTCTCTCGATACGATCAAGGCCCGCGAAGAATCCCTTCTCTGCCGGACGTACGGTCGTTACCCTGTCAGCATCGCCAGCGGCAAAGGCTCCAGAGTCACCGACCTCGACGGCAAGGAATACGTCGACCTGCTGGCCGGGATCGCGGTAACCAGCCTCGGCCACTGCAACGAGGAAATCGCCCAGGTCATCGAGAAGCAGGCCCGCAAGCTCATCCATGTGAGCAACCTTTTTTATCAGGAAGAACAGCTTGAGCTGGCTGAGGAACTGCTGTCCCTGAGCCATTTTGGAAAGGCGTTCTTCTGCAACTCCGGCGCGGAGGCCAACGAAGCGCAGATCAAGCTGGCCCGCCGCTACATGCAGCGGGTGAAGAACGTCGACGCCTACGAAATCATTACGCTGGAAAAGGCATTCCACGGGCGTACGTATGCGACGATGGCCGCCACGGGGCAGGAACGTTTCCAGGACGGATTCGCGCCCATCCCGGACGGCTTCAAGACCGTGCCGTGGGGCGACCTGAACGCGCTTGAGGCCGCGATTACGCCCAAAACCGCCGCCGTGCTCGTTGAAATCGTACAGGGCGAGGGCGGCATCCGCCCCATGTACGCCGAATACGCCAAGGGCATTGAGGCGCTCTGCCGCAAAAAGGGCATCCTCTTCCTCGTGGACGAGGTGCAGGGCGGCCTGTTCCGCACCGGCAAGCCGTGGGCGTTCCAGCATTTCGATCTCAGGCCCGACGCCATTTCCTGCGCCAAGGCCCTTGCCAACGGCCTGCCGATGGGCGCGATGATGACCACCGATGAAGTCTCCAAGGGCTTCGTCGCCGGCAGCCATGCCACCACGTTCGGCGGCGGCGCCCTGACGTCCGCCGTGGCGGCCAAAGTCGTGCAGATCATGAAGCGTGACCATCTCGACGAGCGCGCGGCCAAGCTTGGCGGCGAGTTCATGGAGTCCATCCGCCGCATCAGCGAAAGCCACCCCGGAACGATCAAGGAAGTGCGCGGCCTCGGCCTCATGATCGGCATCGAGCTGGCCTTCCCTGCGAAAGCCGTCTGGGAGGAGCTCATCCGCCGCGGCTTTATCTGCAACCTGTCCCACGAAGTCGTCCTGCGCCTCCTCCCGGCCCTCAACATCCCGGAAGAAGACCTGCGCGCCTTCGCGGATACGCTGGAAGACATCCTCGCCAACATCAAAAAATAGCGGGCCGTTTTCTGCGATAAGAGGCACGGTGCGCCTTTGCCCCGCCTCTCCACCTATTCAGGCAATCTGTCCACCACATTGGAAGGGGAGGCCGGGAGGGGCCTTTCCAGAGGGCCCCTTCCCCGCAACCCTTTTCTTTACTATAAGGATTTCAGGATGATCGTCGATCATATCAGCAACTGGCGGCGTTACGGCTTCGGCCCGGCATGGGAACAAATGATGTGCTGGCTCGAAAACTATGCGCCCGGCGGTTCCGGCTCCCTTGCCGGACTCAAGGACGGCACGCATCCGCTGGCCGACGGTTTCGTCAATGTCGCCACGCTGACCTCGCGCCCGCTTTCCGGCAGCCTCTACGAATGCCACAAGCGTTTCTGCGACGTGCAGATGATGGTGGAAGGGCAGGAATGGCTGTTCAACGCCGCCACAACGGGCCTCACCCTCAACGGCGCATTCGATGACCAGCGGGATATAGGCTTTTTCCAGCCCGCCCCGGCGGAAGTCAGCCGGGTCACGCTTGCGCCCGGCACTTTTGCCCTCCTCTTTCCGTGGGACGCGCACCTTCCGGCCATCGCGGTGGACGGGGTACCCGCCCCATTGCGCAAGTGCGTGGGCAAAATCCCCCTTGAGGCGCTGCGCCTTTCCTAAGGGGTTCCGTCATGGAATGACGGCTGCCTTATCCCCACAAGATGGTGAAAACATTGGCTTTCCATCCCGATTTTCCGCCGGAGGGGGCCTTGACCGGGGCGCTTTATCGGTTATCCCTTTGGAATGCCAAGAAATAGAGCGCCAAGCGTTTGCCGTGGCACGGCCTTCATAAAACTACTTGCAACGCGAACGGTTTTCGGGCAAACCTGCGGCCTTCCCGGGGGAAGGTCTGGCCCGTCTTGAGGGACTCCCCCTGCTTCACGTTAAAGAAAGAGGACACGAATGGACATTTTCGATCAGGCGCAGGAACTGGAACGGCTCGCACGCGAAACCGCCCTCCAGCGCGCCCGTTCTTCACAGTACTGGGAAGGGCCGGAGTGGATCGACGGCCAGGCCTGCTGCCGTGAATGCGGCGAGCCCATTCCCCAGAAACGTCTGGAAGCCCTGCCCGGCGTCGGCCTGTGCCGCGCCTGCCAAGAAGAACGGGAACGTGAAGGCTTCTGATTCCCGCGCAGCATCCGGGGGAGGTCACCTCCCCCTTACCCTTTCCCGCGTCCGCGAACGCCGGTTTTTCCGGGATACGCCGTGACAATACCCCCGCCCCCCCCATCAAGGAACATCCCCCTCGGCCCCGTACCGCGCTGGCTCCTCGGCCTTCTGCTCGGCATAGCGACCTATGCCGTGGCCTTCCTGCTGCGCTTTCAGGAATGGCCGTCGTGGCAGGATGTGGAATATCGCCTCGGCAATGAAATGCTCCTTGCCACGCATGACGCCTATCACTGGGTTGCCGGAGCCGAGGGCTTCGGGTTCGGCGCAGGACACCCCATGTCCGAGCTGCTCCGTATCCTCGCCCTGATCACAGGCACGGAGCCCGCACAGGTCGCCTTCTGGCTGCCTCCGGTCATGGCCAGCCTCATGGCCCTGCTTGTCTTCCTGTGGGCATGGTGCATGGGCAGCATGGAGGCCGGCTTTTGCGCCGGCATCCTCGCCTCGCTCTCTCCGGGCTTCCTCGCCCGTACACTGCTCGGCTACGCCGACACCGACCTGATCACCCTCTTCCTGTCCCTGCTCATCGGGCTGGCCCCGGCGGCATGGGTCATGTATTTCCTGCGCCATCCCCTGGCCCTGCCCTTCCGGTGGTTCCAACGATGGACAAAGCGCCCCATCCCCATCGCGCTGGACGCTCCGAGCCATCAGCCCTGCGAGCTGATCTCGGCAGGCTGGATCCTCGCCCTGAGTGCAAGCGGGCTGCTGGCCTGGTGGTCGCAGGAGTGGCACTCCATGTTCCCGTACATCGTGCGCTACGACGTGGCCTTACTCGGCGGCATGGCGCTCCTGCTGCCCCGTCCGGGCGAACGCCGTACGGCCCTGCTCGCGGGGCTGGCCTATGCCTTGCCCGCGCTTGGGGGCCCCACCGGGGCCATCCTCCCCCTGACCCTGTTCATCGCCATCGTGGGGCGTGAACGCCAATTCGTGGCGCAGCTCCACCGCCCCGCCGTGCTGGCGGCGTTCTGGCTGTTGGCCGTAGCCCTGCTCGTCGACCTGAGCGTGCTGAACACGATGCTCCACCACGTACAGGGCTATCTCAAACGCGCGGGGGACGCCGTGGCGACGGGCACGACCGATCCGCTGGTCTTCCCGTCCGTGGCCCAGTCCATCATCGAGATCCAGGATCTGACGCTGTCCGAAATCATGGTCTATTTCCACCCGTGGCAGCCCGTCGCCATCCTCGGACTGCTTGGGTTCGTGTTTGTGCTCTGCGCCCGATCCGGGGCCCTCTTCCTCGTGCCGCTGGCCCTGCTGGCCCTGCTCAGCACCAAGATGGGCGGACGGATGGTCATGTTTGGGGCCCCCATCGTCGCCATCGGCCTGACGCTCCCCGTGGACTGGCTGGCCTGTGCCCTCGGCGACGTCCGCGCGAAAAAGACCCGCAAGGTGTTCTTCCTCGCCTGCCTCATATTGGCCGGGCTCATCCTCCTTGTGCCGGATTGCCGGGAAACGGTGCTCGACCTTTGGGATTCCCTCGGACGGCTCCATTTCGTCATCCTTGGATGCCTCCTCGCCATGTTCGTCATCGGGTTGGGGCGCCAGCGCGGTTGGCGCCTGACCCGCGTGCTCGACGCCATCGGGCCTCACCTGTTCTACCGTTCGGCTGCGGTCATCCTTATGCTCGTCATTGTGGTCCCGCCGCTTGCCGATCTCGTGCCCGCCATGACCCACGGCCCGATCCTCAACCGCCGCCATGCCGCCGGGCTGCGTGAAATCCGCACGGCCACCCCCGAAGACGCCAAGGTCTGGCACTGGTGGGACTGGGGGTACGCGACGCAGCACTTCGCGCGGCGCGATACCATCGCCGACGGCGCGGAACACGGCAGCCCTTCGCTCTACCTGCCCGCAGCCGTCTATGCGACGGACGATCCGCGTTTCGCCCGCCAGATCATCAAATATACCGCCGCGAAGGGAAATGTCCCCGGCAACGTGTTCAAAGGGCTGACCGCGTCTCAGGCCGCGGACATGATCACATGGCTGAACAACCCCGACAACCCGCTCATTCAGGCGGACGGCAAGCAATATCTTGTGCTCAGCTTCGACATGCTGGATCTCGGCTTCTGGATTTCCACCTTCGGAAGCTGGAACTTCCTGTCCAAGGAAGGGCGCGGCTACGCCATCAGCATTGTCCCGCAGGCGCTTTCCTACCGCCTTGACAAGGGCGAAGTGGTGATGAAGGGGAGCAACGTCAACGTCCCCGCCGCCAGCATCGACGTCTTTTCCGACGGGCAGCTTGACCACCGCGACTACGTGACGCCGCCCGAATACCTGCCCGACAACGCCGCCATCAAGGCATGGAAGGAAGACATGGAGCGCCGCCGCAACGTGCATTTCATGTTCAACCGCGTGACCGGGGAAAAGCTCGTCATCGACGACCGCATGTACAACACCATGATGGTGCAGCTCCTTATCTGCGATCCCGGCGATCCGCGTTTCGCCCCCTACTTCCGGCTCATCTTCGACAACGTCTTCTGTAGGATTTACGAGGTATTGTAGGGGCAGACAGGAAAGGAACCTCTAAAGGCTCCGGGCCGCTTCGACGCCCGCGGGCCGCAAAGGTTCGCCCGTCGGCTGCGGCGGCCCTTTGCCTCCTCCCGCCCACAGCCTCCGCGTTTTGGAGTTCCCATCCGCGGATTCCCCAAGGCTGTGCCATGGGAAACGGTTGATGGTTTATTCCTTGAAATTCCAACGGAATAACGGAAAAATTGCCCAGCCACGGAGCCCAGCAGAGGGAAAGTCGGAGAGAGAGAGAGAGAGAGAGAGAGAGAGAGAAAGAAAGAAAGAAAGAAAGTCTCTATTTTCACCATACTGCAAAAATAAACAACCATACACTATGGCAGAGCCTTCCCCAAAAGAAAGCCTTCCCTTGAACGGGGAAGGCTTTCCTTTCATCAACCAATAGGGTTCGGTACGGAAACATCTTTTGAAGATGAGGGATGGGCTGAGGAAGGGGACGGCGCACCCCTTTCTTCAGATGGCGTCCCCCTTTCCCTACTTCACAAACAGCATCTCCTGATAGCTTGGGAGAGGCCAGAGATCTTCGGGGACGATCGTTTCGAGATGATCGGCAAGGGCGCGGATGGCATTCATGGCCGGGATGACCACGGTGCACTTGTGATGCGCTTCCTGCACGGGATCCTCAATCTTCATATCCACATTGGCTTCGAGGTGCTCAAGCCCCTCGCGGAGCTTGCGCAGGGTGTCGTCAATGTCGTCGAGCAGCACGGTGTCGGGCTCACGGTTCAAGGCGCGCATGTCGAGGCACGCGCGGAGCAGTTCCTGCTGGAAGCGCAGCCCGGCGGGGTAGATGATAGTCCGGCCCATGCGGATGACGAGGTTCGCTTCGGCGCGGATCGTCTTGCAGTACTGTTCGATGTAGATTTCCTGACGGGCCTTGAGCTCCTGACGCGACAGCACGTTGTAGCGGCCATAGAGATCCACCACATCGGGGCTGGTGTACACCATCAGGGCTTCGGGCGTCGTCCGGTAGTTGGGCAGGCCGCGGCGCTCCGCTTCCTGATGCCAGATTTCGGAATAGCCGTCCCCGTTGAAGATGACCGCGCTGTGTTCCTCCACAATTTCCTGAATGAGCTTGCCTACGGCGGCGTGGAGCTTTTCCGGATCGCCGCCGGAGAGCTTTTCAAGGCGTGTGGCGGCGTAATCCAGCGAGTCGGCCATGATGGTGTTCAGAGCCGTCTGGGAAGCCGAGGCGGGCATACTGGAGCCGAGCGCGCGGAACTCGAAGCGGTTGCCGGTAAACGCGAAGGGGCTCGTGCGGTTGCGGTCGCCGGGATCGGCGGGCAGGGGCGGCAGCGTATCCACGCCCACGTTCATCAGGCGCTTGCCCTTGGAGCCGCGAACCTTGCCGGCGCGGAACTGCTCCAGAATATCGGTGAGCTGATCGCCGAGGAACATGGACATGATGGCCGGCGGCGCTTCGTTGGCACCGAGGCGGTGGTCGTTGGAAGCGGCGGCGACGGTGGCGCGGAGCAGCCCCCCGTACTTGTGCAGGCCACGGATCGCGGCGACGAGGAAGACGAGGAACATCGCGTTCTCATGCGGCGTCTCGCCGGGCTCGAAGAGGGTGCCGACTTCGGCGTTGCCGATGGAATAGTTGAGGTGCTTGCCCGAACCGTTGATGCCGCTGAACGGCTTTTCGTGCAGGAGGCAATGGAGGCCATGCTTTTTGGCGACCTTCTTCAGCACGGTCATCATGAGCTGGTTGTGGTCGATGGCGAGGTTGGCCGTCTCAAACACCGGGGCGATTTCGTACTGGCTTGGGGCCACTTCATTGTGGTGCGTGCGGACGGGGACGCCGAGCTTGTAGAGTTCGCGCTCGGTTTCCGTGATGCAGCTCATGACGCGGCGGGGCATGACGCCGTAATACTGGTCTTCAAACTCCTGCCCTTTGGCCGGTTTCGCGCCGAACAGCGTGCGCCCGGCGGTGAGCAGGTCGGGACGGCCGAATACGAAATTCCGGTCGATGAGGAAAAATTCCTGTTCCAGCCCGGAGTACGAAATGATGGGCAGGGAGGTCTTCTTGCCGAACAGCTTGAGGATGCGGCTGGCCTGCTTGTTGAGGGCCTGATTGGAGCGCAGGAGCGGGGTCTTGCGGTCAAGCGCCACGCCTGTCCACGACAGGAAGGCCGTGGGGATGCACAGCACGATGCCGCTGCTGTTTTCCATAAGGTAGGCCGGGCTGGTCACGTCCCACGCGGTATAGCCGCGCGCCTCGAACGTGCTGCGCAGGCCGCCGGAAGGGAAGCTGGAGCCGTCGGCTTCGCCCTGGCTCAGCATTTTGCCGCTGAATTCCGTAATCACGCCGCCGTTGCCGTCGGGGGAAAGGAAACCGTCGTGCTTTTCGGCGGAATGGCCCGTCAGGGGATAAAAGACGTGCGTGAAGTGGGTAGCGCCCTTCTCGATGGCCCAATCCTTCATGGTGGAAGCCACGATGTCCGCCAGCGAAGGATCGAGTTGGACCCCCTGCTCGATGGTCTTGCGCAGGGACTTGTAGACGATCCGGGGCAAGCGTTCCTTCATCACCTTGTCGCTGAAAACGTTGCTTCCGTAGATTTCAGTCGGCTTGGTGTCGGCATAGTTCAGGGGGGCGAGATCCGGTTTGTAGCTGGTAATGGCTCTGATGGCATTGCTGCGGGCGTTGCTTCCGCTCATGCGTCTGTACTCCTTGGGGGGATTGCTGTTTCGACGGGATGGGTGTTTATACTCCAACTGGCCTGTGAACGGAAGAGGCGAAAGAGCCCTTTTCCTCGCGTTATTGTTTCTGAAAAGGATTCTACGCCTCTTTACGAACCTAGTGTTCTCAGGTATATGAAGGAACTCACACAAGCTTGATGCGGTTCAGCCCGCATCGTGAAGACTGCCGGAGGTAGTTTCTTGGAACAGAAGGACATCGAATATTTTCGTACGCTCCTCAACAATATGCTTGAAGAGGCGCAGCACAAGGGAGATTCCACGCTGGAGGACCTCACCGACAGCAACGAGCTCTTCGCTGACCCTGCCGATCGGGCATCCGCCGAATCGGATCGTGCTTTCACACTGCGCATCCGTGACCGTGAACGCCGCCTGATCCGCAAAATCCAAGCCGCCATCCAGCGGCTGGACGAAGGGACTTACGGCATCTGCGAAGACTGCGGCGAAGATATCAGCATCCCCCGTCTCAAGGCCCGCCCCGTGACCAAGCTTTGCATCAACTGCAAAGCCCGTCAGGAGGAAGGGGAAAATATTCGGGGCGAGTAATCCCACAGCCCGCCAAAGCCCACACTTTGGCGGGCTCTTTCTCCTCGGCGGGACAGCCCGTCTCCCAAACCCACGAGGCTTTGCATGGACTGCCATGTGTTCCGCCGCCTGTGCGACGAGCTTGCGCCTGCGCTCATGGGCTGCCGGATCGAAAAAATCCACCGCCCGGCCAAGGATGTGACCCTGTTCACGCTCTACGGCACAGGCGGCAAACGCTTTCTGTTTATCCGCGCCGGCCGCAAGGCCCCCTTCCTTTTCCTTTCGACGCATAAAATCCCCGTCGGCAGCGCGCCGCCGGCCGACATCATGCGGCTGCGCAAATACCTTGCGGATCGCCGGATCATCGACGTGCTGCCCGACTGGGTGGGGCGCCGCCTTTTCCTGCGCGTCAACGCCGATGCCGAATGCTGGCTCACGCTTGATCTGCGGGAAGGGCCCTCGCTGCGTTTCGACGCGCCGCCTGAGCCTGAAACTCCGGCATGGCCCGATCCCGCGCGCTGGGCCGAAGCCTGTGAGGGCGAGGGCTGGCGGAACTGGCCGGTCATCACGCCCCCCTTACGCCGCACCCTCCCCCTGCTCCCCCCTGACGAACAAGCCGCCCTGCTCCTCGATCTGGAGGCCGGAGGCGGGGATCTTTTCCTTTATGAGAATGCCGATGGGGAGCGCGAGCTTTCCGCATGGCCCCTGCCGCCCGAACGCCGCCGTGACGCCGACGGCACGCCCCGCGAGGAACTGGTGGTCGAGGATGCCATCCGTGCGTGCGCGGCAGCCGGGGAAGCGCAAGTCCTGCGCGGCATCGCGGCCCTCTCGCGCGCTGAAGCCGCCAAGCCGCATCAGGCCGAAGCCAACCGCCTGCGCAAGCTACTGAACAAGCTGGAGAACGAAAAGGAACGGCTCAGCGGCATGGTTGCGGCACAGGAAGCGGCCCGCCTGCTCCAATCGCAGCTTTACCGTTTTTCGGCGGAGGAAAAGCACGCCTCCGTTACGCTGGACGGGCCCGGCGGGCCTGTAGAGCTTGCCCTCGATCCCCGCCTTACCGTCCGTGAAAACATGGCCTCGCTGTTCCACAAGGCCAGCCGCGGCAAGCGCGGCCTTTCCATGCTTGAAGGCCGCTTTGCCGCCGTACAGGGCGATCTGGCCCGTGCGGAGCAGGCCGGGCTCATGGCGCAGGCCGCAACGTCCGCGCCGACGCCCGCCAACGCGCCCTCTCCCGCCGCACCGCAGTTCCGCGCCCCGGAGCTGCCCAAGAACGTACAGCCGTTCCGCAGCAGCGACGGCTTCCTGCTCCTTCGGGGCCGCGACGCCAAGGGCAACGCCCAGCTTCTCAAGCTCGCCGCGCCGCACGATCTCTGGATGCACACCGGCGGCGGGCCGGGAGCGCACATCCTGATCCGCCGGGATCACGCCGCGCAGGAGATCCCCTCCCGGACTGTTTCCGAAGCCGCCATCCTTTCCGTACTGAAGAGCTGGCGCAAGGACGAAGTGCAGGTTGACGTCATCGCCGCGCTCGCCAAGTTCGTCCATCCCATACGCGGCGCGAAGCCCGGAACCGTCCGCATCGACCGCATGGAGCCCGCCATCATCGTCACGCCGGATCCTTCGCTCGAAGAAAAGTTGGCATTGTAGGGAGAACCGGGGGAGAAAGAACCGGGGGAAGGGAGGGAGGAACTTTCTGAGAAAGTTCCTCCCTCCCTTCCCCCGTACCCCCTTCCCTCCCTCTTCAAAGATTTTCACCCTTATCGAATCCCTTATCCCGGCTCTTGCGGCTCATGGGCGATACGGCTCCGAACCCTTTTTCTCAGGTCCTGTCGCCGCATTTGATTGGTGCAGCTTTAGAGCAAATCGATTGACTTTGTTATAGAAAGGCTGTGTTCAATTTTACGTTTGATGATTTTTTTCAATGAAAATCAATAGATAAAAGTCCGTTCCACGTCTAGTGACGTGGGCCTCTCTCATTTTTTGTTCATTCCATGAAATCCAGTTTTGAAAAATTGTTGCGAGATCTCCAGATAATTTCCAAAGAACTCTTCCTTTCCAGTTGGAATCTTGTATCAACCACAAACTTAAACACAGCCTATAGAAAACGGTTGATGCTTTTTTCCTTGAAGTTCCAAAGGATTAAACGATAGGCTGTGTTAAAGTTTCCGGCTGATACGGCAATCAGAGGTCGTTCATCTGCCCCTGTTTTTCAGCGGAACATTCTCTGCCGTGGAGACGGCCGCACTTCCAGCGCGGTGAAAGGCTCCTTCCGGCAACGGCTGACGGCGCTTTGTCTCGCGCGGCTTCGCCGCCCTCGACCGCGCTTCGCGAGACATTTCGCCGCTCCTCACCCCCTTCATGCCGCATTGCCATACGGCGGGGGACGTCTTCAAAGCTCGCTGACGCTCGCGCCTCCGGCGGTTAAAGGAGCGTACTTCTCTTTAATCAACCGTAAACTTGAACAGAGCCAAACGATAAAATGCCTTAGCCGTGGAGCCCGCCAAGGGGAAAACCGGAGAAAAAGGCTGTATTTTCACCGCACTGTGAAGATGAAACAACCACATACTAGAACAGAGCCAATCGATTTTACCATGGTATAATAATGTAGGCTCTGTCATAATATGCGGTTGTTTCATCTTCACCGTTTCACCGTACTGTGGAGGTGAAACAGCCACATACTCTGACAGGGCCTTTTCATATTGTTTTTACATCGTGATGATGCCTATTGGAAAGGCTCTGTCAGAGTACATGGTTGTTTTGTTTCAGCAATACACTGAAAATATATGCTTTTTCTCAAAATTTTCCGCTGGCGGGTTCTGTGATTGGGGGATTTTATTGGTTATTTCCTTGGAATTTCAAGGAAATAAAGCATCAACCGTTTTCTAGGACACAGCCATAATGTAAAGTTGCAAGGCACGCTCGGTCCGGCATTGGACAGCGCAAATGAATTGTGCGTATCCGCTTCGCGGCGACCGCCTGCTTCCCGCAGCCTGAAGAGGCTTCTCAGCGTGAAAACGCCCCAAGCCCCTATCGGTTACTCCCTCGAATCTTCAAGAAAGCATCAACCTTTTCCTATGGCAAAGCCAAATGAAACAACAAATTGTTGCTATATCGGAACCTTTTTCCATTGAAACGGCCCGCCGCGACATCGACAGAAAAGCCCGTCCTCACACGAAGACGGGCCTTCCTTCATCGGCACAACCGGAAACAGGGATTCGATAAGGCCGAAAGTCTTTGGAAGAGGAGGGGATGGGGTTTGGGGAAGGGGAGGAGAAACTTTTCTTCAGAAAAGATTCTCCTCCCCTTCCCCAATCTTTTCCCCTAAACTTCCGTAATAACCGGAACCACAACCGGATCGCGGCCTACGACCTTGCGGAAGAAGCTCCGCATGGAAGAACGAATGCGATCGCCAAGGCGGGGAATACTGAGCCGTGGGGACGTTTCAAGATGGTCGAGGACAAGGCACTTGGCATCCTCAAGCAAGTGGCTGAACTGCTGCTCAAACACAAACCCCTTGGAAATCATGTCCGGGCCGTGGATGACCTCGCCTGTCTCCTCGTCAAGCACCAAAACGACGACGACAACGCCGTCGCCTCCGAGAAGCTGGCGCTCACGCAAAACGAGGTTGCCCACGTCGCCCACGCCCTTGCCGTCCACAAGAATGGAATCGGCGGGGATCTTCTCCTCAAGCCGGATGGCATCGGGCAGCAAGGTCAACGGCTCGCCGTCGTCGAGGATGAACGTACGCTCTGGCGCAATGCCCCAGTCGCGGGCCAAATCGCGATGCTGGATCAAATGGCGGTACTCGCCGTGGATCGGCACGAAAAATTTGGGGCGCACCGCGTCGAGCATGGTACGGAGCTCGTCGCGCCGACCGTGGCCGGAAACGTGCACGGGGCGCGTCCCGTCATGGCAGACATTGGCCCCCATGCGGTACATCTGGTTGATCAGCCGGTTGACGGCGCGCGCATTGCCCGGAATGACGCGGGAAGACATGATCACCGTATCACCTTCCATGATGGAAAGCTGACGGTGCTCGCCGGACGCAATACGGGAAAGCGCGGACAGGGGCTCCCCCTGGGAACCTGTGGCGATGACCACCATGCGTTCGGGGGAAACCTCAGGGATGGTCTGATCCGTGAACAGTTCGGGCGGCATACGCATGAAGCCAAGATCCCGCCCGCGCTCAATATTGTTCACGAGGCTGCGGCCGCTGACCACGACGGCGCGGTCAAATTCGCGGGCCATGTCGAACACCATCTGGATCCGTTCGATATGGCTGGAAAAAAGCGTGATGACTATGCGGCCTTTCGCTTCCGAAAAAATCTCGTGGAACGTCTCGCGCACCACTTTTTCAGACTGCGTGTGCCCTTCGCTCTCGGCATTGGTAGAATCGGAAAGCAGCAGCCGGACGCCCTCAGCGCCCGCGAAACGCCGCAGGGCGGGCAAATCCGTGCCGACGCCGTCGGAAGGGAACTCATCGATCTTGAAGTCGCCCGTATGCACGACTTTCCCCACGGGCGTATCCACCGCGAGGGCGTATCCCTGCGGGATGGAATGGCTCACCGGAATGAAATGGAAACGCAAGCTGCCGAGCGCCAGATCGTGTTCGGGGGTCACGGTGATGAGTTCGGCACGGTCGAGAAGGCCGCGTTCCCGGAGCTTGTGCTCCACGAGCGCCAGCGTCATGGGGGAACCGTAGACTTTCAGGCCCTTGATAAAAGAAACCAGCCACGGAACCGCTCCGATATGGTCTTCGTGCCCGTGCGTAAGCACCACGCCGAGCAGCCGCCCGCGCTGGGCCAAAATGGGCTCCAGCGGCGGAATGACCACATCCACACCAAGCTGCTGGTCATCAGGAAACATGATCCCGCAGTCGATGAGAACGCACCCTTCGGGCGTGTTCCACATCTGGCAGTTCATGCCTATTTCACCAAATCCCCCTAGGGGGGTAATAGTCAAAAAAGTATCCGTCATTATGCTCTCTGTTCGTAGGTTATTGTCGGAAGTTTACCCGAAGCCCGGTGTTTCCACAAGACGTTATCGGAAAGGACGGGCACGGGAAAAGATAAAAAATAAAGTAAGTTCGATGAATAAAAAGAGAAAGCCCTTCCCACAGCAGCCTGCGGACGCAAGCGGATAGAAACGCCAAAAGGCCGGGGTTTCCCCCGGCCTGAACAAATCTGAAACGGGCCTTGCGGCTTAACGCTTCGAGTACTGGTAGCGGGCACGAGCGGCGCGCTGACCGTACTTTTTACGTTCCTTCTTACGGGCGTCGCGGGTCAGGAACCCGGCGCGCTTCAGAACGCCGCGCAGGGACGGGTCGGCGCTCAGCAGGGCACGGGAAATCCCGTGGCGAACGGCTTCGGCCTGACCGGTCACGCCGCCGCCGCAGACGTTGACCTTCACGTCGAACTTGTCCACGAGCTTGGTGAGAACCAGAGGCTGGCGGATGATCATCTGAAGGGTCTTGCGGGGGAAGTAGTCTTCCACTTTACGACCGTTGACTTCAATAGCGCCGTTGCCGGCATAGAGACGGGTACGAGCAGTGGCGTTCTTGCGACGGCCCGTGCCGTAATCAAACTCAGACATGATTGACTCCTGGCCTCGTTAGTACGGGAAGGACAGAGGCTTCGGGCCCTGGGCAGTATGCGGATGCGTGGGGCCAGCATACACCTTGAGCTTCTTCAGCATGGCACGACCCAGACGATTCTTGGGAAGCATACCACGGACGGCGTGCATCAGCACGTCGGCAGGCTTCTCAGCAAGGAGCTTGTCGAGCGTAGTTTCACGCAGACCGCCCACATAGCCGGAATGATGGTAATACTTTTTCTTTTCCAGCTTGGCGCCGGTAACCTTGATCTTTTCGCAGTTGACAACGACGATAACGTCGCCATTGTCCATGTGCGGAGCAAATTCGGGCTTGTGCTTGCCGCGGAGGCGGTGGGCAATTTGGGCGGCCAGACGGCCGAGAACCTGATTGTCCGCATCCACTACAAACCACTGGTGGTCGATATGCTCCGGAGTGGGGCTAAACGTCTTCATGCTGAAGCGTCTCCTCTGCTAAAACTTGTAGAACGAAGTGTATAAAATGCCAGAGCAGGCTTGTCAAGCGACAAAACCGTTTTCCTTCTGCGCCCGGCAGAATAGAACCGCTGCCGGGAAGCCCCAGCATCGATTCTCATGACACGGCGCTTTTGATAAAACGCCTTCGCCCGGCGTCTGCCCTGCCGCCCTTTGTGAGGAAAGGGGGAGAAAGGAAATCCGGGCAGTGTTCGGAGCAAAACACAACGCGGGGCAGCCACAACCATGCGAGTAACGGATCACAAGGGAGAAGCCGATGTCCGCAATCCGAAAAAGCCTTTTACAGCTTATGTTTTCCGGTTCGTACATGCGCCGCTGGAACGACAAACTGCGTCCCGTGGAACTCTACGAAATAGACAAGCAGGCGCATAAAATGATTGTCGCCTGGATGCTCACGCTCCTGAACAGCGGGGGTTATTCTGCCTCAGATCAACGTAAATTGCAACAGGAAGTTATAGAAAGGGGGCTTTTCGATTACCTGTACCGCCTGGTCACAACGAACATCAAGCCGCCCGTATTTTACCGCATCTGTGAAAACGAGAAAGATTACAAAGAACTGACGGAATGGGTACTCAAAGAGCTCCGCCCCGTGCTCGGCGCGCCGGATGAAGGTTTCTGGGAGCGCCTTTCCGCCTACCACAGGAACCGGGATCGGACGAGCCTCCCGGATCGCATCCTCACGGCGGCCCACCTCTACGCTTCGGGGTGGGAATACAACATCATCAAGCCATTCAATACGTTTGACGAAGAAAACCAGTCCATTGCCGAATCCTTCACCGAGCGGCTCAACGCCCTGACCGATCTGTGCGGCGTGAACGAGCTCATACAGGGGCACGCCTTTTTCAGCGATTCGCCCACAGCCTTGGGGCGTTTCGCCAAACTGTGCGGCCAGCTCCGCTTCCAGATCCGCTGGGCTGACACGCCCCGCGTACCGGAAACCTCCGTGCTCGGGCACATGTTCCTCGTTGCGGGTTACGCGTATTTCTTCAGCCTTTCCCTCGGAGCCTGCCCCGCACGCCGGATCAACAACTTCTTCGCCGGGCTCTTCCACGATCTGCCCGAACTGCTCACACGGGACATCATCACCCCGGTCAAACGCTCCGTAAACCAGCTTCCAAGCCTTCTGCGCGCCTATGAGCTGCAGGAGCTGGAGCGCCGCGTCTTCGGCCCACTCTCCGCCGGAGGGCACGACCCGCTGGCGGAACGCCTCCGCTACTATCTCGGCCTCGTCGGTGAGGGGGTAACGTCGGAGTTCGACGAGACCATCCGGGACAGTTCGGGGCAAGTACGCCGCCTCGGATCGTTCGATGCCCTCCATGCCGACGGCAACGAAGACTGCCTCGATCCCAAGGACGGGGCACTGCTCAAGGTTTGCGACAACCTTGCCGCGTTCATCGAGGCGCACTCCTCCGTCCGCACGGGGATCTCTTCCCCCAACCTGCATGAAGCCATTGCCCGGATCAGGGGGGATTTCCGCCACCGTTCCCTTGGCCCGTTGTCGCTCGGAACGATCATTGCGGATTTTGATTAGGCTCCGTTAAGTATGTGGTTATCTCATCTCCACAGTGCGGTGAAAATACAGCCTTTTTATCCGGTTTTCCCCTTGGCGGGATCTACGGCTAAGGCATTTTTCCGGTTATCCCTTTGGAACTTCAAGGAAAAAAACATCAACCATTTTCTATAATACAGCCAACGGAATTGTTTTATCTCCACGTCATAGTGAAAATGCAGTTTTTTCAGATTTTCGTTGACGGGCCCTATGGCTGGAGCCTTTTACCGTTTATTCCTTTGGAACCTCAAGAAACTGGCATCAACCGATTCCTGTAACACAGCCCTGAGAAAAAACTGGGAGAGGGGATGTTCTAGGTTGTGTCATCAATTATACATAATATATTAAATCTATTAACTATTTTTGAAAAAGAAAAAATATTTAAATAATTTAAAACAATGGCTGTGTTTAAGTTTGCGGCTGATACAAGATTCCAACTGGAAAGGAAGAGTTCTTTGGAAATTATTTGGAGGTCTCGCAACAATTCTTCAAAACTGGATTTCATGTAATGAACAAAAA